>NZ_JAVJZI010000154.1:0-37453 GCF_040223135.1 Coleofasciculus sp. G3-WIS-01 | reverse complement strand
ACAAACAAACCAAAGAAAATGAAAAAATAACACAAAACAATTAACAACTAACAACTAACACCATCAACACATAAAAAATGACAAATAACTTAAACCTTATAATTCTACAAGAGTCTTCTCTGGAAACAGATCAGATACTATCGCTGTTATCTGAAGCTGGGCTAACTCCAACGTGGCAGCGTGTCAGTACAAAAGCGGAGTATCTGCTCTGTTTCCAGAGAAGACTCTTGTAGAATTAAAAGGTTTAAGTTATTTGTCATTTTTTATGTGTTGATGGTGTTAATTGTTAGTTGTTAATTGTTAATTGTTAATTGGTAATCCTCTTCCCCTGCTCCCAGACGCGCCATTTCCCCTGCTCCCAGACGCGCCATTTCCCCTGCTCCCAGACGCGCCATTTCCCCTGCTCCCAGACGCGCCATTTCCCCTGCTCCCAGACGCGCCATGGCGCGTCTCTACATGCTCCCAGACGCGCCATGGCGCGTCTCTACATGCTTAATAATCCTCAAACAAACCACTGAGACGGTCAAGTTCACTCTGATTCACATAACTTGGATTACCAGAGAGAATACCCGTAACGTTGCGGAAGGATCTGCCAATGTGCATTCCATCATCATCAATTAAAAACTCCCGAATTTCTTTATGATGTCTTGAACCGCGCATTTTTAGCACCGTTAATACCCGATGAATTTCCCCCTGAACCTCCACATATCGCAACAAAATAATCACGTCAGTATTGGTAGAAATTTGGGCTTCGGTGACCGAAACACTGCCCATAAGCGGTGATGTATTAGCCGTAAAAAGTCCGGTGATTCGGAGTTTTTTAATAATAGAATTAAGTCCCAGAATAAATTCTCGAAACCCTTTGAATGTAGTAACCTGCCCCAATACCGAAATACTATCAATCGCGATTCGTTGCGGCTGAAAGTCCTCGATTATTTGTTTCATAGTCACTAAATGATTTTCTAGTCCGGTTTCTTCGGGATAGCGACAGACAACCTTCAGGTTTTTCTCTCGTTCCATCTTCTCGAAATCAACGCCCCAACCGGCAGCATTTCTAAAAAGCTGATCCCGGCTTTCCTCAAAGGCAAAGAGTAAACACCTTTCTCCATTTTTGACACCTCCTGCTAAAAACTCTGTTGCTGTTAACGTTTTGCCTGTACCAGTCGCTCCCGATACCAAAATAATAGAATCGCGAAAAAACCCTCCCCCACACATAGAATCTAACTCAGCATTACCCGATGTGACTCGCTCTTTGGATGATTTTCGCTCTAATTTAGTCGCTGTGAAGGGAATGACAACAATGCCTTGATCCGGCAAGATAGTAAAGGGAAATTCACCATGTTGATGGGGAGTACCTCGGTATTTAAGAATTTCAATCGTGCGGCGACGCTTTTCTTCAAACAATACATTCCGCAGGATTACCACATTATCGGCGACAAACTCTTCTACACCATAGCGGCTGATGTCTCCGTATTCCTGAGTACGTTCTGAGGTCAATACTGAGGTAATTTCTCGTTCCCGCAACGCCCAGGCTATATCAAATAAGTCGCCGCGTACTTGGCTTACGTCTGGCACATAAGAGAAAACCGCTCCCAAGGAATCCATGGATACCCGTTGCGCCTTGACTTTTTCTATTGCATATTCCAGGCGAGCTAGCAAGGGACCGAGATCATATTCACCACTGACTAAGGGTCTATTTCCCGTTTTGGGAGAAGCATCAACAAATGCCCATTTTTCTTCAGCTTCCCATTGTTCGATATCCCAACCAAAACCTTGCATATTTCGGCGAATGGCTTGAGGCGATTCTTCAAATGTGACAAAGACGCCATTTTCTCCTTCCTTGATTCCTTCGACCAGAAATTGACAGGCAAAAATGGTTTTCGCACTGCCTGCTGTACCTGCAACTAAGGTGGTTCTACCTTTGGGGAGTCCTCCTTCAGCTAATAGATCAAAGCCAGAAATACCTGTTTTAACTTTGTCAATAAAAATAAAATTGGACTGTGGCTGTTGGCTCATTCCTTTGCTTCTTGGTGTGAATTGGAAACATATAGAATAGCAGCTTAAGTGCCATGGCTCAAGGTTTATGGGGCTTGACACCGATACTCAATCCCCATAAAACAGTTTTAGTGTCTGACAAATCTCCCACGATTCGCTGGACAGGATTGGGAAATTCTTTAATTAATGTCGGGGTAACTAAAATATGTTCCGCTTCTGCGAGCTGGGGAGATTTTAGAACATCAATAACCGTTATTTTATACTGACTCGGTAGTTCCTGCTCACAGAGTCGATACAAGTTGGCGATCGCACGTTGCGATCGCGGGGTGTCTCCAGTAACATAAAGCTTAAGCCGATATCGTTTACACATGCTAGAGTAATCACAGACTTTGCCATCTTCTTTTTTAGCAAGGATTGAATTTCTTAGCATCTTTTTCGGGTCTCCCGGATACTTGGTGGAAAAGGTATCATTTTTATCCAAAATAAATGATAAAGAAAGGCTGAAAATCTTGATATGGCTTGATTATAAGCTTGCGTTATCACCACAAGTACGGAAGAGCCGCCGGAGTGTCTCCATCCCCCGACTATCGGGTAACATTAAATCTAATAGCACTACATCGATACCTCCTTGAGCCAAATAATCTAGTCCCTGATTTAGTGTCTCAGCACAAAGCAGTTCAAATCCTCTGCTAAATGAGGGATATTTGGCAGTGGTGATCAGTTTCTCCAGTTTGTCTATATCATTGGGGTTATCTTCGACCGAAGCTGTGGGACAGGATAGCAACGCCTGCATCGCGGCTAATCGTTCAGTTTCATTCGTCGGTTGATGGTAAACTGCTGATTGTTCATCTGCCCGATGGAATACGTTTGGCGCCATCCAGCGACAAGTATCACAATCAATACAAGTTTTATCGACATAAACGTCACCCAAAACGTTTTGGGGACGACGTTGATTCAGAGTAGCCATTGTTTTATCTGAGTTTTAACTATCGGATTGGATTAGAGGTGCAATACTTATAAAGTAAGAAATATACAAAAAAATGCCCTCTACCCCAAGGGGAAGAGAGCCAAGTATGGTTTTGAGGTGTGGATAAAGGTAACGATAGATCATGGACAGCTTATACACCTTCAAATTTAATCACTCCAGTGCCTTACAAGCACTTGCTGATGGGCAAACGGACACGATTGACTACTACGAAGCCAGAATTAAACTGTTTAACGTATCCGTGATGGCAGATTACGACCAACTCGTCTGCCTTCCTACTCTAACGGGGATTGATAAGCACTGGTATCAAATTGAAACCGCCCGCAAAGTCCTCAGACAACTGGGAGGACGCGCCCTTTTAGCCGATGAAGTCGGACTGGGGAAAACGATTGAAGCTGGACTCATCTTAAGTGAATACCTGGCACGAGGTATGATTGAATCTCTGTTAATTCTTACCCCTGCTTCTCTCGTCTCTCAGTGGCAACAGGAATTGCAAACGAAATTTGGTATCGACACCATTACCAGCGACGATAAACAACTCCAACTCAACCGGAGGGAATTTTGGAGTACAAATAACCGACTGATTGCCTCCCTGAATACGGCTAAATCAGCGAATCATTTCAACCTAGTCACAGCCCGAAACTGGGATTTAGTCATCGTTGATGAAGCACACCACCTGAAGAATCGCAGCACCCTAAACTGGAAACTCGTCAACGCCCTCAATAAACGATTTATTTTAATGCTCACGGCTACTCCTGTCCAGAACTCTCTGGTGGAATTGTTCAATCTCTTAACCCTGCTCAAACCGGGACTATTAAAAACAGAAGCGGCGTTCAAAAAAGAGTACGTTTCCTCAAAAAATGGACGAGTTCCCAAAAATCCCGAAAAGCTACGCCAGTTAATGCGGGAGGTAATGGTTCGCAATACCCGTTCTTTAGTTGATGTTCAGTTACCCAAACGCTTCGCTACCACCATCACAGTTACTCCTTCCCAGAGTGAAGAGAAACTTTATCAGGATTTGACCGAGTATCTGCGTTCTTGGGAAATTACTGAACCCGACTCTGGCAAAACCAAGAGATTAGACAAGTTTTCCCGCACCAATCTTTTAATGCGGGCAGGTTCCTCACCTCAAGCTTTAGCCGATTCACTCAAAAACCTTGCCAAAAAATTCCCTAGTGATGAATTAAAACGGTTAACCCGACGCGCCTCACAAATTAAAAAAGTTGAGAAGGCTTTAGCTTTAGTAGACTTACTCAAAAAATCGACTCAAAAAACTATCGTATTTACCACTCATCGAGCCACATCTGCTTACTTAGCCAAAACACTGGAACAAGCGGATATCTCCTTTGCCCAATTTCTCGGAGATATGTCGTTAAAAGAGAAAGACGCAGCCATTGAAGCCTTTCGCGATCGCGTCCCCGTATTGCTCGCATCTGAGACAGGTGGAGAGGGGCGGAATATCCAATTTGCCAACGCGATTGTCAACTACGACTTACCCTGGAACCCGATGAAAATTGAACAACGCATTGGTAGAATCCACCGCATCGGACAGCAACAAGATGTGTTTATCTTCAATTTCTGTCTTCAGGATAGCATTGAGGAATACATCCTGCGAATCTTGCATGATAAAATTAATATGTTTGAACTGGTGGTCGGGGAAATCGAAACTATCTTAGGGAATGTGGATGAGGAGTTTGATTTCAGCGACGCGGTGATAGACATTTGGTTAAAACATCAAGCCAAACCTGAATTAGATACAGCCTTTGAAAACCTAGCCACTGACTTGATCAACGCTAAAGACAAATATCGCCAAATTAGCGAACTTGATGAACAGATTTTTGGAGAAGATTTTGAAGCTTAATTTTAGAGAGCAAATGCCAGAAATCTTCTTTTATGTGTTCCTAAACTGAAAATGGTTTCCAATCCAATCCTGTCTACCCTAGCTCAACTCATCTCCTTACACGAAGGAATCGCCGAACCGGATGGCGAGCAGGTTTTGAATGTACTGTTAACTCAAACGATTGCCAAAGCTCTCGACTTACCTGAAGAGGTAACTTTTGCCACGAGAGCTGATATTCCCGAAAGCCATTTTGTCACCTATCACTCAGCCGTGCTGAATAAGTTTTCTGAACTGCTAGCAGATAGAGGATGTGTGACACAAGTAGGCGTGAAATATGAGGGTTATCTCAAAACGACAGGGTTTGAAAAACTGCTACAGCTTCATATTGCACCTCAAAATGGGTTGGTTCGATTTATAGAAGCTAAACCAAAAACCACTCGTTATATCTGGTGCAATGTCGCCTATACAGCCGAAGCAAATGAGAGAAGAATCGGGATGGTTTCCTTTATTATTAATGAGTCAACTGGAGTGACTCCTGTAGACATTGGCGATGCTTTATTTTGGGAAGCTGATCGAATTGATGTTAATGATTCGGAAAATTCAGCCGTGATGCAGTTTGAGGAGTTGTCCAGTTTAATTGAACAGACAGCCGCTAAATTAATTAAAGCGGAGCTAGAGAAGTGGAATGCTAAATTAACCCGAACGCTAAGAAGAGATTCAGAACGACTTCATGCTTATTACGGTGCGATCGCGGCTGAGATTGCTGCCAAAATTGAGCATAAAGGATTAAGCGGTGAAGAAAAAGAGAAGGAGTTAGCCCGGATTGAAGCAACTCAACGGGAATTAGAGCGGAAACTGGCAGATATCAAGGAACGTTATACCCTCTCTGTAGATGCTTTTTTACACAGCGCTATGGTGATTCATCTGCCCACAATCCATATTAATTTTGAACTAGTTAGAAAAAAGGTAAAACGGGCAGTGACAGCGGTTTGGAATCCCTTTACAAAAGTCCTTGAGCCTTTACGTTGTGAAGTATCAGGAGAACCCGTCTATGAATTTTATTTAGATGATAAGGTGGCTAAAATCATCTCACCTAGCTGTTGGCATAAGTAGAGACGTTGCAGGCAAAGTCTCTACCATAAGATGTGTCCTAACCGCTATGGCGGTTGCTATAAATTCTACGTTAGACTGCAACTCGGTATGAACTCATGTTCCTCCCGCCGAATTCTCCTGAACGAATATCCACTTAACCCATCCGACAAAGAAATCTCAACCTAACGATGACAACTCACAAAACTAAGCATCCCAGAGATAAGTTTATTACAGTCTATGGCAGAAAACCTGTATTAGAAGCATTATCTAACCAGGATATTGTTATTGATAAAGTCTTAATTGCCGATAATGCCAGAGGAGAATTTATTGATGAAATCATCAAGGAAGCCAAAGAAAGAGGGGTGACAATTTCGCGAGAATCACCCAAATACATTACCAGAATTTCTCGCAACGGTCGTCATGATCAAGGCGTCGTTGTCGATGTGATCCCACCGGCGATGGAAGCCTTATCAACTTATTTAGAACGAGAACAATCTCATCCCCCTAATCTTAAACCTCAAACCCGCAAATTATTAGCCTTAGATGGAGTCAAAAATCCTAGTAATGTGGGCATGATTATCCGCACTTGCCTAGCGGCTGGGTTTGACGGAATTATCTTACCCCGAAAAGGATGTCCTGATCTGAATCCCCTAGTGATTAAATCCTCAGCAGGTACAGCATTTTATACCAGAGTTCTGCGCTGTGCTGAACTGTCTGAAGCCCTCCAGCAATTGCATCAAGCAAATTATACAATTTATGGATTGAGCGGCACAGCCACCTCAACACTCTATAACCTATCCTTTTCTCCATTTTCAGTATTTGTGTTAGGAAATGAAACCGAAGGAATTCATCCCAATCATCACAACTTAATTGATACATGGGTATCAATTCCAATTGACTCCCCAGCAGAATCCTTAAACGTCGCCTCTGCCGCCGCCGTCGTTTGTTTTGAATTAAAACGTCAACATTTAGAGCATCACTCCAATAACAGCAATTGAACCTGTTAACTTGTAGTTAATGTGTAGGTTGGGTTGACGAAGGAAACCCAACTGATACCAAATCCGGGTTAGCGACTTATAATCCAGTCCGCGCAGGCGGACTTAGTTTGTGTAGCAGCGATTTCAATCGCCTCCTCTTGCAGGGGGTAATTCAGTTTTTCATATAAAAACAAACTAAACCAAAACATAGCAACAGGCAATTGATGAATTAGTCGGGTTACCCCAAGAGAACCCACGAAGGTGGGTCACGCCACTACAACTTATAATTATACTCTCTGATTTGCATGAGCTTCTCTACTCCAGAAGTAGAGATACATCGTAGCGTATACAAGGATACTCAAGATGAAGCGATTTGTATCTGTCATTTTAATCACAGCCTGTTTGTGGAACATTAACAATCTAGGTTCACGCCCTCAACCGTCTCTAGCTCAAGCCCAACCGACTGAAGCACTATCCTACTCATTCTATGGCAAACAAATTCCCCTAAATCTGCGTAACGATGTGCTGGCGGTTCGCTTCAAAGCCATTCAGCCGCGAGGGAATAAACCCCTATATTTGCAACTCCAAGACGATTTAACCACAAGGAGAATTCAAGGGCGAGGTTCGACGTTACAACCGAATACCAATTTACAAGTTGACCCTCTCGGTAATCAGTTAGCGTTGGTTCGGCTTCCGGCTGGGGTGCGAACGTCTACCCGGTTGTTAAGCAACCAGATTCAACAACAGCCTTATGTTGAGGAAACCTTACCTGTTCTCAACCAAGGGGAATCTGAGGATAGGGAGAATTAAAATTTGATTGTTCTCCCCAATGAAATTGTCATTAGTTTTGCGCCAGGGACATCCGAAACCCAGAAGCAACAAGTGTTGAACGAGCAGAACTTAGAAATCATTCGTCCCCTCCGCTTCAGTCAAAATCGCTATGTCGCCCGGTCAAAATCGGCATCAGGGACAGAAATACTCACCGTGGCAAATCAACTCAATCAAGTCAGTGGGATTCAGTCAGCGACACCGAATTTTATTCAAGCCATTCCGGATAAATTTGTTCCCCAAACCAACCTGATTAATTCTAGCCGAGAAACCCTCAACCCGGAGCGACTGCTGCAACAACGCCTTGCTCGTTTACCTAAGCCCAAAGACACTCCCTTTTCAACTGCTTTATTACCTCTACTGTGGCATTTAGATAGTACACCCAAACGGGGGCAACTGTTACCCCGCAACGATATTGGCGCGATCGCGTCTTGGCAAGCCAGCCAGGGGGGTGAAGGAGTTGTGGTTGCCGTGATTGACAGTTTGATCCAGTGGGATCACAAAGATTTAGCCAACAATATTTATACCACCGATCATTATCCCGACAAACTCCCCGGTGAGGTCAATGGGTGGGACTTTTCTAGTTCTGGACAAGGTGATCCTGATACTCGATTGAGTCTGAATGAACGGGATATTATTCAGCCCCATTTCCGCGATACCTTTGAGCTATCTTGTCAGGAAATGGTGGAAGAGTATAAAAACATAGCCTTCCTATTCGCTCAGAACAACCCTGATGCGTCTGCTTGTGAAAGGGGTAATTCAATTAAACAATACTTTCGCAGTCAGATAATATCTGAATTTCATGGAACCTGGGTGTCTGGTGTAGTTGCGGCTCATTCTCCAGATCAAAGCGGAATAGTCGGCGTTGCTCCCCAGGCAAAAATTTTACCTATTCGCGTCTTTGGATTAAATGGTGCAATAGATTCCATCTCTTTAATTGAAGCAATTGGCTACGCGGCGGCACGAGATGCTGATGTAATTAATTTGAGTTTAGGCAGATTAATGCCTCATCAAGAATTAAATGAACAAATCTTGAGTGTTTTAGAGGCAAATCCTCAACTGGTAATTGTGGCTTCAGCCGGAAATGAAAATCGGTCTGGAATTAGTTTCCCGGCGGCTATTCCCCAAGTTCTTTCTGTCGGGGCGACGAATATGCAAGGTGAGCGCAGTTTTTATAGTAACTATGGCAAAGGGTTGGATGTGGTTGCTCCTGGTGGAGATATTAGTCGCAGTTTAAGTGGGGGTATTTTAACCACCGGGGGGACTGGATTATCATCATTATGGCAAGGGATAACGAAACCTGACTATGCTTGGGGATATACTCTCGATCCCTTGGGTAACTATGTGCAAGTTCAGGGAACATCCTTTGCTGCACCTGCTGTATCTGGGGTAGTGGCTTTAATGAAAGGCGTAAATAATACCCTGAATCGAGAGCGAATTATAGAGGTGTTGGAAGAGACAGCCAGTTATCAGGGATTAACGCTAACGGAAACAGAACAGGATCTTTATCAAAGTTATCAACAAGCCCGTTTGACTGATGAAAAACTCGAAGAAAGACCCGAATTTTTAGTATTTCCTGAACCCACTTCCGCTGAGAATTATTTCTTTGGTCTGGGTTTGGTGAATGCAGAAGCGGCGATTCAAGCTGTGCAGTAAGCTATTCGGTATTTAAACCTGAATAACAATAACGGCTCTCATCCTTGTAGTGCGAGCATCTTGCTCGCTACTCATCCCATTGTGTTCGCTACTCATACCAAGTTGCGTTCTATCATGTCATTCTGAGCGGAGCGAAGAATCTGGACAGATGCTTCGCGTCATTCCGTTTCACTGCATTCTACTCAGAATGACAGATTCTACTGGCGTGGCACAGCTAAAATGGTGGGATAGATTTTACCATTGAATCGGGCGCACGCCATGCGCCCCTAGGGTTTCCCGGCGTAATTCTAATTCATCAAATAAGGTGTGCCACGCCACTACAACTTGGTATCATCCCCAATTTATAGCAACCGCCATAGCGGTTAGGACATATCTTATGATAGAGACGTTCCGGCGGAACGTCTCTACAACAGCATTGATGAGCGATAAGATAAACAAATTAATCCTACATTATTGTTTTTTTTATTTAAATATCGTTTGGCATAAACTCCAGGATAAAATCCTTGTATAACGAACAAAAAACTCCAATCGGTGTGGGGGTTGAATTACAGCAGCTTATGCCGGAACGGGAGTAATGAGAACCAACAACGGTGCAATATCCTGGAAATACTAGCTAACTGGCGCATTAATGTGGGTAGGAGTGAAATGTTAAGTAATGAAGATCGGGAGTTAATTGTGAACTTATCACCAGCGTATTTTAAATGGCGGGAAGAGGTTGTCTTAGAAGGCAGGCGGGAAGGACAGCGGCAAATGGTAGAGAGCTTGCTTTTAGAAAAGTTTGGTGAAATCAATGAAGAATTAGCCCGAATTATTGAACCTTTGATGCAGCTAAACACAAGAGAGCGTTCTCAGGCAATTTTACAATTATCTCGTGAGGAATTATTAACGAGATTTCGCTCGGTAATTAGACAGCAAGAAACATTACAGGAAGGTAGACTGGAAGAACGGCGGCAAATCGTGGAAAACTTTCTCAGAGTGCGGTTTGGTGAACTGGATGAAGCATTAGAAGCAATCATCGCACCGATGTTACAGTTACCCCCAGATGTGTTGACTCGTCTACTGTTTAACTTTTCCAAGGGAGAGTTATTACTGTGGTTTAACGAGACTTCTGGGCGAGATTTGAGATTAGGTGAAGGGAAGTGAGAAAAGGTGGAAAACCTGCTGAAAGTGCGATTTGGTGAGGTTTATCAGGAATTAGCTGGCGCGATCGCATCCATGTTAGAGTTACCCCATCAAGAGTTGACTCCTTTGCTATTGACGCTTTCTCGTGAGGAATTATTAGAACAGTTGAGAGGGGAACACAGCTAATCAAGATGGGGAAACAAGAATAAACATATAGCAACCACCATAGCTATTAGGACACATCATTTATGTAGAGACGTTGCATGCAACGTCTCTACTCCAACAAAAAAGGACAAATAACTAATGAAAAATAACGAATGACACGACAACCTCATGACCAATTTGCCAAGCAGTATTTGGAAGAATTATTAGCGCCACTGGGGACAGTAGAAACTAGCCGAGATGTACCCAGCGAAGTGCGCCAGGTGGATGTTTGGTTTGTACCTGCATCTTCTCCATCGACAGATTCTTCTAATCTGGGATTATTGGGGAAAATGGCAGCCACCGCCTGTCTATTTGAACCGTTTCGTAATGCCCCGACTGTAGCCGAAATACACGGTTGCTTATTGAAATTGTATTCGCTACGAGCTGAACTTTTGAGAAAGGCACGACGAGAGAAACGTTCTGTATCAGAGGATGAGTTACCCCTTTTGTGGATTCTATCGCCCTCTTGTTCTCAACGGTTACTCAACGGGTTTGGTGCCAAGTTGAATGAGTCGGAGAATTGGGGAGAAGGGGTTTACTTCTTAGCTGAGTTTCTGAGAACAACATTGGTAGCGATTAACCAATTACCCGTAACTCAAGATACACTTTGGTTAAGAGTTTTAGGAAAAAGGAGAACACAGCAACAAGCAATTGATGAGTTAATCGGGTTACCCCAAGAGAACCCACAACGGCGCAATATCCTGGAAATACTAGCCAACTGGCGCATTAATGTGGGCAGGAGTGAAAGGTTAAGTAATGCAGATCAGGAGTTAATTATGAATTTATCACCAGCGTATTTTAAATGGCGGGAAGAAGCTGTCTTAGAAGGCAGACAAGAAGGCAGACAAGAAGGTAGGCTGGAAGGCAGACAAGAAGGACAGCGACTCATGGTGGAAAACTTCCTCCGAGTGCGGTTTGGGGAAATTGATGCGGAATTAGAAGCGATCATCGCACCCATGTTACAGTTACCGCCAGAGGCGTTGACTCGTCTACTGTTTAGCCTTTCTCAGCAGGAGTTATTACTGTGGTTTGGCGAGGGTTCTGGGCGAGATCTGAGATTAGGCGAAGGGAGGCGAGAAAAAGTAGAGAACCTGCTGAGAGTAAGGTTTGGGGAAATTGATGCGGAATTAGCCGACAAAATCGCAGCCATGTTAGAGTTACCCCATCAACAGTTGACTCCTTTGCTGTTGACTCGTTCTCGTGAGGAACTATTAGAACGGTTTGCCAGGTAGGGAGAAATCCTGGGCAAAGGGAAATGGCCTGTAGAGACGCGCCATGGCGCGTCTCTACATTGCATAACCTCAACCTCGTAAGACATAGAGAGTAGTGAAGGCGCACAACCCAAACGTGAACATAAACTGATGCATGACCAAAAGCCAACAGAACAACGTCAAACCTATTTTCTCAAGCCAACCTTAGCTTCTCGGCAATGGTTGGTTTATTCCTGTCAGGCTGTAATCACCATCTTCAGCAGCGTTTTCATAGTTGCTGTGGGACAAGATCAGGGGTTATCCCTACCAAAACGCGCTGGAGAAATAGCGCCGATAAAGATCGCCCAAACCGACAAACGTGCTGAAGCCGAAAGACTGACTAATGAGGGATGGCAACTGTTTGAACAAGGGACAGCCGAATCACTGCAACAAGCGATCGAAAAATTGGAAACAGCGCTTCCTCTGTGGCGTGAGGTGGGGGATCAATCAAAAGAGGCTTTGATTAATCTGGCACTGGGTAGAACTCATAATTTATTAGGATTCAACCAAAAAGCACTGGATTATTATGATCAAGCCTTACCTCTTTATCGAAAACTCGAAGATCGCTCTGGGGAAGCAGGCATCCTGAATAATATTGGTCTTGTCTATTCTGAATTAGGAGAGAATCAACAGGCATTGGAGTACTTTCAACAAGCGTTAGCTTTATTCCAAGCTGTGGGTGATCGCTCTGGGGAAGCAGCAATCCTGAATAATATTGGTGGTGTCTATGCTGACTTAGGAGAAAAACAACAGGCATTAGACTACTTGCAACAAGCGTTAGCTTTATCCCAGGCTGTGGGTGATCGTGCCCTTGAAGCGCAAACCCTGACTAATATTGGTCAGGTCTATTATGACTTAGGAGAAAAAAAACAGGCATTGGAGTACTATCAACAGGCTTTACCCTTAAGGCGGGCTGTGGGTGATCGCGCCGAGGAAGCAGCCACTCTGCGTGATATTAGTCGTGTCTATTATGACTTAGGAGAAAAAAAACAGGCATTGGAGTACTACCAACAGGCTTTACCTTTATCCCAGGCTCTGGGTGATCGCACTGGGGAAGCAACAATCCTGAATAATATTGGTTTGGTCTATTCTGATTTAGGAGAAAAACAACAGGCACTAGAGTACTACCAACAAGCTTTACCCTTAAGGCGGGCTGTAGGTGATCGCACTGGGGAAGCAACAACCCTGAATAATATTGGTGCTGTCTATTCTGATTTAGGAGAAAAACAACAGGCATTAGAGTACTACCAACAGGCTTTATCTTTATCCCAGGCTCTGGGCGATCGCGCTGAGGAAGCAGCCATCCTAAATAATATTGGTCGTGTCTATCAGGACTTAGGAGAGAAACAACAGGCATTAGAGTACTACCAACAGTCTTTACCTTTATCCCAAGCTGTAGGCGATCGCGCTGGGGAAGCAAAAACCCTCTCTAATATTGGTGGTGTCTATTCGGAATTAGGAGAAAAACAACGGGCATTAGAGTACTACCAACAGGCTTTATCCTTATCTCAGGCTGTGGATGATCGCGCCCTTGAAGCAGTCACCCTCTCTAATATTGGTCTTGTTTATTCTGACTTAGGAGAAAAACAACAGGCATTAGAGTACTACCAACAGGCTTTACCTTTATCCCAGGCTGTGGGCGATCGTGCCCAAGAAGCAGCAACCCTGAATAATATTGGTATGGTCTATTTAAACTTAGGAGAAAAACAACAGGCATTAGAGTACTTGCAACAGGCTTTATCCTTATCCCAGGCTGTAGAAGATCGCGCCGGGGAAGCGGGCCCCCTAAATAATATTGGTGGTGTCTATTCAGACTTAGGAGAAAAACAACGGGCATTAGAGTACTCTCAACAAGCTTTACCTTTAAGGCGGGCTGTGGGCGATCGCACCGGGGAAGCATTAACTCTCTACAATATAGCCATTACAGAAAGAAATCTAGGCAATCTCCAACTAGCGTTAACTCAAATGCAAGCTTCGATTGACATTATCGAAGATTTGCGGACTAAGGTTGCCAGTCCTGAATTGCGTCAAACCTATTTCGCAACGGTACAAAATTACTACCAATTCTACATCGATCTCCTGATGCAATTGCATCAACAAAACCCGGATCAAGGCTACGATAAACTAGCCTTCCACGCCAGTGAAGGTTCTCGCGCCAGAACGCTATTAGAATTACTCACCGAAGCCAATGCCAATATTCGAGAAGGTGTAGATCCTGACTTACTCCAACAAGAACAAAACTTAAACGCCAAACTCGATGCTACCGAAAAACAACGGATTGAAATATATAGTAATCCTGAATCAACTCCAGCCCAGAAAACCGCTATTGAACAACAACGGCAACAACTGTTAGCCGACTATCAACAACTGCAAGACCAAATCCGGGCAACAAGTCCTAAATATGCTGCCCTGCAATATCCACAACCCCTAACCTTAGAACAAGTCCAACAACAGATTCTGGATGAAGACACTATTCTATTACAGTATGCCTTTGGAATAGAAAATAGTTATCTTTGGGCAGTAACCAAAGATAGCTTAACCAGTTATCAACTCCCTGCCAGAGGTGAAATTGAAACCCTAGCCCGCCGATTTTATAGCCTCTTACAAATTCCCGGTTATGAAATTGGTAATTCCAGAGGCATTGCTAAAGTTGTCCCCCGTGATAATTTAAATTCTGTGGCACAACTGAGTGAACTCCTGTTCGGACAAGTGGCTGAACAATTAACCAAAAAACGCATTGTAGTTGTCGCGGATGGGGCATTACAATACATTCCTTTTGCCGCTTTAGCTACACCCGAAACTTCCGATACCGATACTCCAACCCCTCTAATCAATCAATACGAACTGGTCAACTTACCCTCCAGTTCCACTTTAGCGATTATTCGTGACCAAATTAACGGACGCCAGGAAGCGCCCCAACAATTAGCGATTCTGGCTGACCCGGTTTTTACCAACAATGATAACCGCCTCAAAACTGCCTCCAACCGAGGCACAGAACCGGATTTAAACCAACTCTTACTCAACCGTTCTGTTCGCGTTTCTGAGATTAACTTAAGTCGCCTTCCCGGAACGCGCACTGAAGCGGAAGCGATTCTCAATTTAGTCGCATCAGCCACCCAAGTTAACGCCTTTGACTTTGATGCCAATCGCTCCTTTATCGATAATCCCCAACTGAGAGATTATCAAATCATTCATTTAGCCACTCACGGTATTCTCAATAGTGAAGCGCCCGAATTATCCGGTGTGGTGTTATCGTTAGTGGATGAACAAGGGAATTCCCAAAATGGCTTTTTACGCCTCCATGATATATTTAACCTGAATCTGCCAGCGGAATTAGTGGTATTAAGTGCTTGTCAAACGGGATTAGGAGAAGAAATTCGAGGCGAAGGATTAGTGGGTTTGACGCGAGGGTTTATGTATGCAGGGGCGCCGCGTTTGGTGGTGAGTTTGTGGAATGTGGATGATGCAGCAACGGCGGAGTTTATGACTCGATTTTATCAGTTAATGTTGAATGATGGGTTAAAGCCTGCCCAAGCGTTGCGGGAAACTCAGTTACAAATGCAAGGGGAAACTCAATGGAAATCTCCCTATTATTGGGCAGCGTTTACGTTGCAAGGCGAGTGGAATTAATTGCAAAACCGTAGGGGCGCACCGACGTGCGCCCTCTTTACCGACTTGCCTTTGGCAAACGTAAAATTCTTACATCTCTTGAGACTCTGCCTTTCTTGACCCTGAACGAAGTCGAAGGGTTGATCAACAGAAGAAGGGCTAAAGCCCTTACTACGAACGAACGTGCGTTACGGCGCTTATGTATTGAGATGATAAACGTTGATCCTCAAATTCGCCTAACGCACCCTACGATTACGACTGTTGAGAATAGGGGTTAAACCACATTAAAGGTAATCGAAAGCGCTGCCATTTGTGAGGTGCGAATCCGCCGCCTCACTCCTACTTGTGCGCCTCGACTAACATCATCAACTAAATCATTAATTATCTCCAATGAGTCTTCTCCCCGCGTCGAAACTATCCCCTTTTTCCCTCTGGCAAGGGTACGCATTTTGAGTAAGGCTTTAGTTAAGGGTTGATCACTGGCGACAATTAATACTTCACCCAAGCCAGCCTCTTCAGCTACCAAGACAAATTCATCTATGTTTGGATTGGGAATTAACAGCGTTTGATTGGGTTTAATCCGGGTGGCATTATCCGGATCTTGCCGTGCGTTTTCCTGAAATTCATTAGGAAATAAAACCGTAATTCCAGCAGTTGGATCAACCAACATAATTCCCAAATGTAAATCCTTCTCTTCCCGATTCGTCACTCGAAACTGAAACGCATCTCCCACAGATAATTGATGACTCAAGAGTTGCCCAGATTCGCTGCGACTCCCTAAGGGTGGACATTTACTGTCATCTTGACGACACCCCCGTGGTGTAAACGCTTGGGCAAAAATTTCGGGACGATTTTCTAAACCCATTTTCACCTCTAAATTCAGCCGCGAGGATTCAGCATTGAGTGTCATCCGCATAATTCGCGCCGCTAGCAGAGATTTCAGTTTACCCTGTAACCGTTCAATTCCTTGAGTCACTGTTTCTCCCGGTATGCCAAAGGAATCGGGAATCACTTCTAAGGCTGGAGAAAATAAACCTAAACTATCCACAGGTGGCATTTTTTTCGGTGTGTCTGATGACAATTGACGCTGATACTCATCCGTCATCCGACTAAGAATATAATGCACATCCACCGGATAGGGAAACTCTCCTGGTTGGGGAAGAATCGGTTGAATCCGTTTTAGGGATTCTAGTTCAGTTTTTGCCGTTTATGTCTCCTGATTTAAGGACGGATCAAGCCCAATATGGAGTTTCCAATCACTGGGAATCGTGCGGGCAAATTCCTGTAATAATTCTCCCGGTTGGACGTTTCCTTCGGCTTTGGCTTCAGCGATTAACCCGTTGCGCGAGATTAATTCAACTTTGGGCGTTTCGCCACGACTGCGGAATGGGGGAGTAAAAATAGACCCCTCAGAAATCGCCTCTAAACTCTCTTGGGAAATTCCCCCTAACCAAACTTGTACCCGATTATTTTCAACTCTTGTTACCACACCTTCGGCGGGGAGGGTTTTGGGTTCTGTGAAATAAATTGGTTCTCGTTGATTGCGACTATTCGGGGGAACCTCTACCAGGGGGAGTTGGGTGGAAAGGAATCGCATATCCCGTTCAATTCCCGCGATCGCACTTTCCACATCATGGTTGTTCTGCCATAATGTTTGGGTGAGTAGATAGGTAAACGCTCCCGCATAAAACCCGGGAAAGGGATAATCCGCCGCAAATTGTTCCCGTTGGGCTGAAGCAATCACCGCGCCAGTGGCGACGCCTTGCTGATACAATTTGATAAAATCCTCAGGGGATAGATTCAGCCGTTTTAGCCATTGCTGTTGATACTCGACTTCTTCGGGACTCATCCGGAAATCCATCCCCCCAGGAATCGCCCTAATTTTTACATTTCCCCGGGTTCCGCCCCCAGAATGACAACTATCCAGCACTACAGTAACGTTGTCGGTTTTCTGCTTCAGGGCGAACATGAGTAAAAATAGGGTATGTCCGGTAATTTCATTGACGATACCTTTATCAGCTTGCCAATGTTCATCCGCAGGAACAAAGGAACTATTCAGGGGATAACTCGGATCAATGGGATTGGGATCAATGACTTGTGAACCATGTCCCGAAAAATGAAACACTACCACATCTCCGGGTTTGGCTTGCTGAATTAAATGGGTTTCAAAGGCGGTTAAAATGCCATCACGAGTCGCCTCGGTATCCGTAACTGTCTTGATATCCTCCGGCTGGAACCCGAAGCGATTAATCAGGAGTTGTTCCTGTAAGCGAACATCATTGACGCATCCAGAGAGGCTGGTAAAGCGATCGCTATTGGTGGGATACTGGTTAATCCCCACTAACAGGGCAAGTTTGCGGGGGGTGCTTTGGGCTAAGACTTTACCATAGCGTAAGGATTGGCGCTGTAAATCCAGTTGGTTTAAGCCGACAGTTGCTAAAGCCGAGGTAGCAAATTGGATAAACTGACGACGCTTCATAGATGTCATAAATTTATGATCATAGCGATATATCTCTCAACCTGAGAGACTCATGCAGAATGATGTTGGGGGACAATACAAGTTAACCTGACAATGCGCCTAACGCACGATGGCGGCGTGGCACAGCTAAAATTGTGGATTAAGATTTGTCGATTTTATGGGCGCACGCCATGCGCCCCTACTGTCGTGGCACAGCTAAAATAGGGTTTTGTTTGTAGTAAGCACGAAGAGTGCTATAAAGCTTAGCTGGAGAGGGCTGAAGTTCCCTCACTACGAACAAATTCTAATTCATCAAATAAGGTGTGCCATGCCCCTACAATGATGAATTAGATGATAGATTAAAGATGTCCCCGGATTGACGTGCGACTATAAAAATTGTAAGATTTCAAGCATGGCACAGCTAAACAAGTGGAATCAATTGTAGGTTATTTTGACGTCAGGAAATCTCAGAAAATATAGGCTAAAGCCCTTACTACGAACCCAACTCTGCGCTTTGTCTTTGGGTATCGTTTGCTTCTGTACCCCCCCGGCTGGCGCTCAAATGTCTCATCTGCTGACACAGGCGAATAATCAACCTGTTGAGATGCAGTTTGAAACATCTCCAGAAACGATTCTCCAGGAATTAGTTAAAGCTGATGTCGTTTATCTAGGGGAAATTCATAGTAATCCTGATGACCATAAAGCCCAACTCGAAATTCTGCAAGCCCTTTACGAAGAGAATCCCAAAATTGCCCTAGCGATGGAAATGTTCCAGCGACCTTATCAGGATATCCTGGATCAATACTTAGCCGGACAAATTACAGAAACTCAATTGATTGAGCAAACAGAATATGAACAACGCTGGGGATTTCCCTGGGACTATTATGCCCCCCTATTGCAGTTCGCTCAAACCCATCAACTGCCTGTTTTAGCCTTAAATACCCCCACAGAAATCAGCCGCAAAGTTGCCCGGAATGGCTTAGAAAGTCTCACGAGTGATGAACTCCAGCAGATTCCCCCCCTGGACGAAATTCGTACCGATAACGCTGACTATCGGCAAATGGTTGAAGCGGTTTATAATCAACATCAACAGGCAGGTCATGGTAATAGTGATGGCTTTGAGCGATTTTTCACGGTTCAGGTGCTGTGGGATGAAACCATGGCAGAAGGGATTGCCGATTTTCTTACCGCTAATCCAGATTATCAAGTCGTCGTGATTGCGGGTAGGGGTCATATTGTCTATGGCTATGGTATACCCAGCCGAGTTGCCCGTCGCTTGAGTTATCGTCCCTTAATTCAGCGTTCGGTGCTGTTCGGTATACCGGAAGCCTGGGATGAAAATGGCGCGATCGCAGATTTCTTTTGGCAACCTCGCTAATATAATCTAAAGAAGCACGTTGCTGTTGACATGCACAACCTACCCGATTCAGCCAACCGTTTGCACTATCAAGGGATTTACCCCTGTCCCATCTGTCGTGTGGGTCAAATTCAAGGAATGCCATTAATGGATGCGATGGCTTGTGAAGCCTGTCGTCATATTTTCGTGGCTGACTTGGAACAGCAATTATTGAAAATGACCGATAGACAGCCTCCCCTCACCTGGCGCTGGAATGGTAAAACCTGGGTTGGGGCACACCTACAAGGCGTTGAATGGGGATGGGTTACCTGGATTTTTGCGGCGGTGTTTGTGATTCTACCCGCCACGTTAATTGGGGTAGCGGCTTACACCTTCCCGCCCACACCCGGTAGCCCCTTGGCTTGGCTACCATTGGTTTGGACTGGATTAACCTTTTTATTCCATTTAGCCGTGATCATCTGGCTATTAATGGAGTTTTATCAGTTTCCCCTGGGAGTCTATTTACGAACTCGGCGACGGCGGTTATTAAGGCGTTAAAAACTAAAAAGGCAGAAGGTCGAGGGTTGCAGCCGGACATGATATAAAATTTCAATTGTAGGGGCGGGTTTAGGGACAATTGTAGGGGCGGGTTTAGGGAATCAATTCAGCTAGTCACCAATAACGGAACAACAAAACCCGCCCTCCCCACCGATAACAGTTCAACAAAACCCGCCCTGATTCAAAGGAATTATTTCAACATACTCCGTAGCATCCAAGCGGTTTTCTCATGAGTCCGCATCCGTTCAGTTAACAGGTCAACGGTAGACTCATCATTTGCCCGTTCAGCCGCCGGAAACGCCTCCCGCGCCGTTCTCACCACGGCTTCATTCGCTTCTACCAGTAAACGTACCATTTCTGTGGCTTCCGGAACACCACGGGTTTCGGGAATGGAAGAGAGTTCGGCAAATTCGCTATAACTACCAGGCGCCGGATAACCAATGGTGCGAATCCGTTCGGCAATATCATCCACCGCTACCGCTAGTTCAGTGTACTCGGTCTCAAACATGTTATGTAGCGAGTGGAACATTGGTCCGGTTACGTTCCAGTGGAAGTAATGTGTTTTTAGGTAAAGGGTATAGGTATCAGCTAGCAGGCGAGACAGTCCTTCAGCAATCTCTTTGCGGTCTTGTTCTGAAATACCAATATTGACAGGCGCAGATTTATCAGCAGTTTGCATAGTGGTCTCCTAATTGGCTCCAAAAATAACGTTAACAGAAAAGCTGGTATAGTTCCTTATTTCACAGAGTTTCACGGAAATGAATTAGCCAGTGTGACGCTTTCTTTGAGTGAACGACTACACCCTTTATCCCGTTGCCCAAGGCATCTGGAACTATTTTTCCCACACCAACTGTCAATCTTAAACAATTAGCTATCTGTTACAAATCGTCCTAAAGGATGAACTGTTCTCACTCAACAAAAATGACACTTCTCAGGCTAAATGTCGCATCAATACGGCACGAGGGGCGCGGCGAACCCGGCATTTAATCGTTTCTTTCCCTAGGCGCTGGTGTGCCTCAAATCGGTGACACCCAGAGAATCCGTAATACTCTCCATCAACTTCGAGTACATCAATAGGTTCTCTTAATCCCTCTTCCTGGATGGACTTCATCAACTCCAGTACCTTATTGGCATCATTTTCTCGGGGAAGAGGACGGCGGATTTGCTGTAGCGGAATTTCTCGAATCTCAACCATCGTGCCAGTAACACCTCTGTTCTCCATGTTTACCTCTAAATCATACTCGTTATGAGTTCGACTTGCAACTTAGAGATGGAGTATGGGGGGGTCATGTAGAGACGTGCCATGGCGCGTCTGTGTGTAGGGGCGGGTTTTACCATTAACGGGACGGTTTTCACCCAAATGTGACTAAACCCGCCCCAACGGAGTACCATAATTCTAAGGACAAATGACAAATGACAATTATTTTTGAATCCGCGACAGATCCATATTGCCAAAATTAACAAAAAAGGCAACATTGAGGTTTTCTAAAGATTGAACTAACCAAAAAATATCATTGATGGTTTGACGTTCGTAGTGAGTGAATAAAATCGAAAATCGCTTTTCTAAATCTGGCTTGACTTTACTACACAGAAGAATAATTTTCAGCAATAATCCGGTTGTGCGAATCGGTCCCATATTAGAAATTAAATCGACAAAGAGATAGTGATTGGGATGCTGAGGACTGCTGACTAAGAAACTCAGTAATTGACTACAGGTTCTCAGCAGTAAAAAGTCGTTAATTTTCTTAGAGTCGCTATCGGGTAAGGTGTTTTTGAGGTGTTGAGCCAAACGGTGATTGAATTGATGTTTTCCATAAGCTGGTTCAATTGCTGCTGTTAGGTATTCATATAAATCGGCTTTAAAGGCACGATAGGAGGGCGTTTGATTACTTTGCTTGAGGAAACTTTGGGCTAAGTCTCGGTAGGTATAAGCCCCTTCAACTTTGCCCATAAACTGCTTCAGGGCTAAATAGAGTTCGCGATCGCTTAACAGGGTAGGATTGGGTACAGGTTGAACCAGAGTGGTGTCTGGGGTGGGGGTTTTACTGGACGCTAGTCGCACTCGCCGGATCAAATAAGTGACATATTGAGAGAGATTCATTTCTAATTGCCACTGACGTTGAGTTTGAATGTGGCGGATGGTTTGCTGGTGTTCGTAGGAACTATCTGAACTGAGCAAGGCGTGGGTGTATAAATAGGGGTATCGACAAATCAATTGCCCTAAAGCGGGATTGGAGTCTTGGTGATCGACATTTGCGGTGTGATCAACAACTTTGACTAAACGTTGTAGGGTTTGATAGTCTTCACTTTGAGTAAATTCTCCCAGGAGTTGTCGCAATCGCGTTAATAGTCCAGACGTCGCCCTAATTGCCCTAGGTTGGAAGGGTTTTTCAAATAATGCTACCAATTGCGCGATCGCATGATCTTGATTAGCTTGCATTTGCCAACGGTTGATCAGGATATGACAGCAACGATTGAGAATATGGGTAAAGTCTTGATGACGGGGATTGGCGAGGATAATTCGGTGGAAGGCAGCGATAATATCAGGTTCAGAGTAGTTTTTGGCTTTAATAAATAATTGCTCAAAGCGTTCGATGAGTTGCTGGGGAGATTCTCGTTGTATCCAATAGAGCAAATGATCATATAATATCTGCTCGTCGGCACTTAAAGAACGAGGAACAGACGTTGGCGATAATTCTGGAGGGGTAGGTTTTGGAGTTCGTTGTACTGTAGATATTGTATTTAATTGCTTCTGGGTGTCGCGGTTTCCCTGATCAGAACTGGCGATAGCTTGCTGACGGCTGGTACTTAGGAACTGGTATTCCTTTGGAGTTAAGCGTTTCCCCTTTGCCCAAGCCAAGGCTTCTTGTAATTGGTTTCGGTTCAACAAATAGGACTCATTCTGACATCCACTGGCAAACCAAGCTGTCATGGCACAGTGATAAGGACGAAGATTATCTAGGACTCTTCTCACCCAATCCTGATTAAAGATAGATTCATAGATGCGGTTATAGACTCTCAGAACAGGATGGGCGTACTTCTGTCCGATTGGCTGTTTCACCACTAATCCTGATAGGCGTAATTCTCGTTGTTCCGGGCTATTATCGGCAGGGATTTCTCCTTGGTCGAGAATTTGCTGGTAAAGTGTTAATAGCTGACGGGTGCTGGAACGGTTAGGCAATAGGCGATCGCGGGTGGTGTAGCGACAAAGGCGATCGCGAATGGTTTTCAGGTGTTCCGGTTCATCTTTGGCTTCCCAGTTTTCCATAATGTGCGATCGCACCAACTGTTCAATCCACGCGCCAATCTGGGATTTATCCTGGGGAATCTTGGTGGGAAGAGAGAGTTCGGCTTGGTGGAGGACAATCTGACACAGCTTTTGAGTCAGAAAGGGTTTACCACCTGTCCAGGTTAATATTTCTTGGATGATGGCGGGGGAATAGTTAACTTTGGCGGCTAATCCCTGGGCTAACGGTAAACATTCATGTAATTGAAAGCCTGTCAATTCAATTGCCCGACCAATATTAAACGGGGTGCTATTCTTATCTTGCATTAACTCCGAGGGAGTCGCGACACCCAATAGGGCAAATGTGAGGCGTTGGTAGGCGGGATAATCGGCGCGACTATCATAACAGGCGCGAATCGCGGCTAAAAAGTCATCGACGCGAAAGTTTAAGCTGAGAACACTATCAATTTCATCGACAAAAATAACAATCCGTTGGGGAATCGCCGGCAGCAGGATTCGTTCAATAAACTCACTGAAGCGTTGTACGGGGGAGAGTAAATCGCGATCGCGCCACCATCGACGTAAGTTAAATTGTTGGGTGAGATCGAAACTAATCACCAAGCGACGGACTAAGCCAGCATACCATTGCTCTGGGGTCAGATTTTGGCAACCAATCTTAGTCAAGTCAATCGCCGCACAAGCAAATCCTTCCTCTTGTAAGCGGCGCATGGTTTGCACCCGTAAGCTAGATTTCCCCATCTGTCGGGAGTTGAGGACATAGCAGAAATTCCCAGCCTTTAACCCGTCGTAGAGTTCAACATCGGCTTGTCGCCACACATAAGTGGGAGAATCGGCGGGGAGGCATCCGCCAAATTGGTAGTTGTAGGCTAAGGTGGTATTCATAGTCAATGCCCTGGCAAAACGCTGCATCGGTAGGAGATCGGGTAGAGCGAAGTACTAAAAAAAGGGGTTACACCCCTCAGCGTAAACTATTTGTAAACATTTAATTGGCATACCGCTACACTCCACACCCCTGACCCCCAATCAGCGACAGTAGGGGTTTGGTAACCTTTCCCCCTACTACGGCGTGGTGAGGAATCGCCGTCCTTGTAGGGCGGTGAAGATGTCAATCTTGCCTATTTAGATGCACCTGAGCTTTTCTAGATGCCAAATCGGTTTAGCAGAGGATAAGATTACGGCTAAACCTGTCTCTTTGCGTGGATCGATTGAGTTTATGTGGGCAAGCCTGAGAAAACAACTCTGGCAATGGCGTGGTGTGTTCATTGCTGCTCCCAGTGTAGCCGGAATCGTCATCGGGTTATGGTGGGCGGGATGGCTGCAAGAACTGGAACTCGCCGCCCTGGATCAATTTTTTCGCTGGCGTTCAGCCGAAGCGGTGGACTCACGGATTGGGATTGTTGAAATTAATGAGCAAGATATCCAAAAAATAGGTAAGTGGCCCCTATCCGATCAAAGGCTTGCCCAGTTACTAACAATACTTAAACAACAACAGCCAAGAGCCATTGGTTTGGATCTGTATCGCGATTTACCTGTAGAGCCAGGGTATCAGGAATTGGTCAAGGTTTTTCAATCAACTCCGAATTTGATTGGTATTCGTAAGGTAGCCGGAGATGCTGAGGGAACGGCGGTTAATCCACCACCAGTATTGAACGAATTGGGTCAAATTGGGGCGAATGATTTGGTGGTAGATAGTGATGGTAAAGTTCGTCGCGGTTTACTGTCTCTGGGAACTCCATCTGGGGAAATTATCCCTAGTTTTAGTACGATGTTGGCTTTGATTTATTTAGAGGCTGAAGGAATTACGCTTGAGGAAGTAGATGCTGAGGGAAATCAATATCAGTTGGGCAAAGCTGTGTTTACCCGTTTAAATCAGCATGATGGGGGCTATGTCCGCACAGATGTGGGTGGATTTCAGATAGTATCTAATTTTCGCAATCTTAGGCAAGGTTTTCAGTCGATTTCGATCACGGATGTCCTAGAGGGAAAAATACCAAAGGATTGGGGACGCGATCGCGTGATTTTGATTGGGATTACGGGTGAAAGTGTCGCTGATAACTTTTTTACCCCCTATAGTCGCGGGTTGGTAAGTCGATCACCGGGGGTGGAAATTCATGCAGATGTCGTCAGTCAGATGCTGAGTGCGGCGCTAGAAGGGCGTCCTCTGATTCGGGTTTGGTCAGAACCCTGGGAGATTTTGTGGATAGTGGTTTGGGCGGTAGTCGGGGCGACGTTGACCTGGGGACAGCGCTATCGGGGGGGTGTGACTGCGCGATCGCCGATTAAGGTTGTGAGTCTGATTTTCGTTGGCGGTGGCTTGGTTGGTGGCTGTTATTGGGCGTTTCTGAATGGGTGGTGGATTCCCGTGGTGTCGCCGATTCTGGGGTTAATCGGGTCTGCGATCGCGATTATGGGGTATCTGGCTTACAATGCAGGTCAGATGCGCCGGATATTTGGTCGTTATGTCAACGATGCAGTAGTGGCAAATTTGCTGGAGACGCCTCAGGGATTGCGCTTAGGTGGAGAAAATCGCCAGGTTACAATTCTATTTTCTGATTTAAGGGGATTTTCGGCAATTTCCGAGCGAGTGTCACCGGAGATGGGGGTGAGGGTAATTAACTATTACTTGGAAGTGATGACGGATGTGATTGACCAGTATCAGGGTGTGATTAATGAGATCATGGGCGATGGGATTCTGGTTATATTCGGTGCGCCGATGGAACGAGAGGACGATTCCCAACGCGCGATCGCTTGTGGGATTGCGATGCAGTTGGCGATGGCAGATGTGAATCAGTACAATGAAACCTTAAATTTGCCTCCTTTAGAAATGGGGATTGGTATTCATGGGGGGGAAGTGTTGGCGGGGAATATTGGCTCCCAAAAACGGGCAAAATATACGGTAATGGGGAGTCCGGTTAATTTAGCATCTCGGATTGAATCCTATACCGTTGGCGGACAAGTTTTAATTTCTCAGGATTTGTTGAAACAGGTAGGTTCAATTCTCAGAGTGGATGGGGAATTGCACGTCCACCCCAAAGGATTTACCGAACCAATTACGGTTTATGAAATTGGTGGAATTGGCGGAT
Source organism: Coleofasciculus sp. G3-WIS-01 (assembly GCF_040223135.1). Lineage (NCBI taxonomy): Bacteria > Bacillati > Cyanobacteriota > Cyanophyceae > Coleofasciculales > Coleofasciculaceae > Coleofasciculus > Coleofasciculus sp. G3-WIS-01. The sequence continues at coordinate 11,213 of NZ_JAVJZI010000154.1, read as the reverse complement.
ATTTTAATTTGTTTTTGCCGAAACCAGAAGCCGATTTTGTTGTGTTGGGGCAAGGAATCCCCATCCAGTATACGGTTTTAAAGGGGAAGCATTTGGGGGAGACAGTCTGTCAGGGGGCGATTGTCAAATTATCGACTCATGGGGCTGAGATTCGCACCAAAAAGTCTGTGGAATTGTTCAGTAATCTCAAGATTAATTTAGTCACCGGGACAGGAAAAGCAAAGGGATTGGGGGATATTTACGCAAAAGTAGTGGAAGAATTGGTAGATAGTCCGACTCATTTTGGTATTCGGTTTACTGGTATTCCCCCAGAAATAGCAGCCTTACTTTCTTATTTACGTCAGTTCCCCTCAGATTAATTTCCGATACCCTCCTTACCCTCGTTCCCAGGCTCTGCCTGGGAATGCCTTTGCAGAGGCTCTGCCTCCCGTACTAGCGGCAGAGGTGCTGAATTGGCAATGTTTTTACGGGTATGCCATTTCCGAAACCTGACAATTGACGGAATTTTGCCAACTGCTGTGAGGCGTTCCATTAGGAACATTAGCTGTCAACACAACATTACCCTGCTCATCAATAATCCAACCTTGGGCTTCAATAATTTGCTTGGGAGGATGATAAATAGGAGAATTCTCCCCATCTGCTTGTCCTTCTATTTCCTCATCTTCTTCCCTGGCTATCACCGTGCCAAAATCATCTTGTACCAAATCAGGACTGAATAAATCCGTTGGGTTTTCAGGTAAACCACCTCGTCCAGTAACAGTAAATTGACTCTGACGATTACTAGCTGCACAGGTTCGGTTAATTTGTCCTGATGGGTCAACTAAAGTGCTAGGTAATTGAGTCAGTCCGCGACTGGGATCAATGGATACATTAGTTATGACTTGACCAGGATTGCCAAACTGAGAACTGGCATCAATATCATTAGTACGATTTCCCTCAATAGCTGGACGTTCTTCAATGCCGAAAATGCCTTCACCTGTAATGGTAATCCGACCCCCATCACCCCGTTCAGCGCTAGCAATAATATCACTACCGTTAATACCTTCTGGGGGTAGGACTAAAAGAAAAATGCTTTCTATGTCAATATTACCGCCATTGGCATCACCAGAGGCTTTGGCAGAAATCAGGCTTTCATTGGTCATAATTAACGTGTCTAAGTTTTGTAGACTAATATTCGCCCCGCCTTCTACACCACTGATTCCAGTTTCTGCGGTGAGTTGACCTTGGTCTAACTGTAGGGAGTTTGCCTGAATCGTTAGATTTCCGGCTTGTCCAGAGGGACTACTTACGGTTACTGATGCTCTATCTCGGACAGACATCTGAGTTGTGTCAACAGTTAAGTCGCCGGCTGTACCGCCTTGAGTAGCTGCAACCGATAAACCACCTACTCCGTTTAAGTTTACAGAGTCAGTCGCATTGATGTTTAAGCTTCCGGCTGTACCTGTTTGAGTTGATGCCGAAATCAGACTATTGTTTACGGTTAAGGTGTTTAAGCCTTCTAGGGTAATATTTTCACTAACACCAGAAATATTAGAGGCTGAGAGTTGCGAATTTTCACTTAAGGTTAACTGTTGAGTATTAATCGTCACCCCCCCAGCCTTACCGCCTTCTCCAGTAGCCGCAACGGATAGATTACTGTTGCTTACAGATACCGACTCAACCGGATTTTCTCCTGAATTAATACTGACACTTCCGGCTGTTCCGGTTTGTGTCGATGCCGATATTTCACTATTGTCAGTAAGCTGTAAGTTCTCTAATTCCTGTAAAATAATGTCTTGGCTAACACCCGAAATGTTGGAGGCTGAGATTTGCGAGTTTTCACTTAATGTTAACTGTTGAGTATTAACTGTCAAACCCCCAGCCTTACCGCCTGCGGATGTGGCTGCAACGGATAGGCGACTATTATCACTCACTTGCACCGAATTAGCGGGATTGGAGTCAGCATTAATGGTTAAGCTTCCCGCTTCACCGGTTTGAGTCGAGGCGGATATTGCACTATTGTTGCTAACTGTCAAGGTATCCAACCCTTCTAGGATAATACCTTCACTGCTACTGAAAACATTTGATGCCAATATCTTTGCATCATTTTCCAGGTTCAACTGCTGGGTATTGATACGAACTTCTCCTGCATTGCCACTGCTTATAGCTGCCGCCGACAGTTCAACGCCATCTTTTAAAGTAAGTTGAGGAGTCGTGACTAATACACTGCCAGCATCCCCTGTACTCCTGCTTTCTACCGCTAACCTTCCCTGTCCAGCAATGGTAATCGCTTGCGGCGCACTGAGGATTAAATCGCCACCTTTGCCACTTCCAGATGTAGAAGCTGATACTTGGGAGTTGGGCGCTAGGGTAATATCTAGAGTTGATTGATCCTGATAAGGTTTCAGGGTTAAGGTTCCGGCGGGGGTTTTTCCCTCGGTTTCGGCAAAGACACCCACGATTCCGGCTAAATTCATGGTGGACGCATTTAAGGTGATACTGCCACCTCCCTCTGTATTAGTGGCGGTATCGGTGGCGGTTGCGGTAATTCGGGCAGTGTCGGAGAGGGTTAAAGTGGGGGTATTAATAATAATGCTTCCAGCTTTGCCTGCGTTATTGGTTTCTACAGACAGAACCGGGGAAAAATCATCCACACCAATGCCGAGATTCACAGCAGTAGGGGCATTAACTGTAATGATGCCACTATTGCCACTACCGTTGGTGAAGGCAAAAACTTTTGCTCCCCTAGCAACGGTTAAGGTGGAGGTGTCTAAGGTAATGTTTCCGGCGTCTCCTGTTCCTGTGGTTGAGGTGGACAGTTCTGTTTGTTGTATGTCTAAATTGTTGCTGGTAATCTGAATATTGCCAGCATCACCTGCGCCGAGGGTTTCTGTGGTAATGGTTCCTTGTCCCTGAATCGTTACGGCGTTGGGAGCTATGATCGTTAAGTTGCCTCCGATTCCTTGGTTAGAGGTGGAAGCAGAAATGGCAGTATCCTGTTCAAGGTTAATATTGAGGTTTTCTCCGTTCGGATGGGATTGAAGAGTAATAGTTCCAGCACTGCCAATATTTTCCGTGGTAGTGGCGATGTTGGCACCGTTTTGCAGAGTTAATTCCGGGGTGGTGAGGGTAATACTTCCGGCATTACCAAAGTTAGTAGTTCCTGCAAATATTCCACCGCGTTGAGGTGTGTCCTGGTAGGAATACAAACCTTGGAAGGTTATTCCACTTCCGGCATTAATTGCGATATTTCCTGCCTTGCCGATGTTGCTGGTATTACTAATAACTTGACTATTATTGAACGTGACTATACCTGGGCTGGTTAGGGTGACATTCCCAGCATTATCGCTACCGTTGGTGTCACTTTCAATAGAACTATCGTTGAATGTGAGATCGCCTAAACTGGTGACAATGACATCTCCGGATTCTCCTTGACCACCAACTTCCAAGGTTATGGTTTTACCAGACCATTGGTTCATCACTTCTACCCGCCTGCTAGTTAGGATACGGGTATTCGTCACGGATAAATCCTCAAACCCCTTTATCGCAACATCTCCAGCTTGAGCAGAAGATGATAGAGTTAAGATTTCCAGGTTCGTTATGTTATTTTGAGCTGCCACCGTCACGTTTCCACCGCTTCCTGCTTTTCCTTCCTCAGAGAGGGCAAAGGAAGCCACGAGTGAGTTAGGAGAATTTCCGATAATATCGCCACCTCTAGCGATGAGGGAAATTTCTCCCCCATTTCCAGCATTCCCAGAAGCCGAATACGAGTACGAGTTCAATTCGCCGTTGGTATTGATATCACCGGAGTTAGAGGAAAGAGAAATCGCCCCCCCATTCCCAGAGTAAGAGTAAGAGTTCAAAGAACCGTTGGTAGTGATATCACCGGAGTCAGAGGAGAGAGAAATAGCTCCCCCATTCCCCCCATTCCCCGAATAAGAGGAAGAATCGGAGGACATATACACGGAATCAAAAGTGATATCTCCACTCGCACTTAAGCGGATCTCACCCCCATTTCCTGCATTCCCCGAATAAGAGCGCGAACTAGAGGCTATCTCTGACCCATACCCAGAAAAAGTGATATTGCTGCCCGCGCTCAAGCGGATTTCACCCCCTTTTCCACTATTGCCATAAAAATAGTCGGAGTAGGAGTACACCCTTGAGTAATCCCCAAAAAAATTGATATTACTGCCTGCGCTCAAACTGATCGCCCCGCCATTTCCACCATTGCCATCAGCAGAAGATTCGTCATAAGGCATTGAGAAGGATTCCACCTGTGACCAATCCCCAAAAAAAGTGATATCGCCACCCGCACTCAAGCGAATCTCACCCCCATTTCCACTATTGCCAATAGAGATAGAGCTCACATAGGAGCTTTGATCTGAGCTATACCCAAAAGTGATATCGCCACCCGCACTCAAGTGGATCTCTCCTCCATTTCCGCTATTGCCAGAAGAGATAGAGCCAGAGTTCACATCTGAGTTATCTCCAAAAGTGATATCGTCACCCGCCCTCAAGCGGATTGCCCCCCCATTCTGGGTATCCCTAAAGTCCGAGTACGAGGAGGAGTTCAAAGAACCAGTAGAGATATTACCATCTGCTTTTAAATTAATTGCCCCTCCAGTAACTAAAGAGGTGCTAATATTCCCCAACGTCAAACTCGCACCATTAATAACAATATCCCGCCCATTGGTTTTGAGGGTATCTCCGCCAGTGTCCTCCATAACCACCGCACCCACCCCGTCACTATCTGCATCAGCCGTTAATGCAATCCCCCCACTCCCAGGCGCAAACTCTAAAGCATCATCCGCTAAATCCTCAATCCAAATATCGTTAGTCGCCTGTAAAACAACATTCGTATCCCCCGCCAATCCTTCTAACTCCGACTCATAAATCGTCGTTGGTGCTGTATCATCAATCTCACTCAACGGCGTACTCAGAATCGCCCCCGTTACTCCCGAATTATTCCCGGCAAAACTATCCTCACCATCAACCCCACTATCCCCATTACCATTGGCAATCCGAATATCTGTCGGGTCAAGCAACAACGTCCCCGCTAACCCAAAAACTGCACTGGTATCCACGTTTCCACGAAATATCAGATGTTGCTTCCCCGATACCTCAACCAATCCCCCATTTCCCCCATTAGCTCCCCCACGGGCGTTAATATTGCCATAAAATCCCGTTACCTCATCCGCCCAAACAATCACCGTACCCCCATCTATACTTCCCCCACTTAATGATGGGCTAGGGGAGGTCGCATCGGCATTAATTGTTACCTCTTTCCCCACAAAAGTTCTTGCCGCATTGGGAACATCACCGTTTCCCTGAAAGGAGCCGCCAATCAATACCGTACCGCCACCCGTTTGTGAGGACACATCAATGCGGGCATTATCCAATAATCCTACCCGTTCCCCTAACACCATCACCGTTCCCCCTGATGCCACCAGAGAACCTGTACTTGTCACTTGATTCCCGTATAACGCCAGAGTTTGTCCCGACTCCACCGCTAAATTTCCCTGATGATTAATATCTCCCGTCGGTGGCGTGCCATACTGCAATCCTGGCGTAACATTAATCGTCAATAACGGTGGTGCTTGAGGATTGGTGGCACTAAATTCACTGCCATTGGGAAAGGTAAAACTGTTGGCTGTAGACCCGACAAACGACCCACCAATATCTAACTGTGCATTTGCCCCAAAAACTATCCCATTGGGATTAATTAAAAATAGATTTGCCGTGCCATTTGCGCGAATCAATCCATCAATATCTGAAACCTTTAAACCTGTCACCCGACCAAAGATATTTTCAATTTGTACAGCATTATTAAAGAATGCCTCACCCCCCGTCTGCACAGAAAATTCTTCAAAACTATGGAACAGATTGACTCCTCGCACCGTTCCCCCTTCAATCAGGCAAACCGGACATCCCGTAACCTGAGAATTCACCGGAAGGGTATTATCCGGTAAAATTTGAGCCGATGCTGTCGTGACATTTGCCCAAAAGCCAAAAACAACACTGCTAATCCAAAAGGGGTTTGTCAATTGTTTCATCGTCGTTTGCCTTGATAGCTTTCGTTTTTCATCACGGAAAAGAAAACTTTGTTGAACTTTGCGCCCTAAGCTAACAACTCGTAGGGGCGACCCCCTTGCCTAAATTAACAACTTTAGCCACTCAATTTGATCGGGTCGCCCTCTTCAAATTATGGAATAGATTTTACAGGTTTTATCAGCGCACCTTGGTGGTTTTCCGGGCGCACGTCGGTGCGCCCCTACGATGCTAATTGATCAATTTAGGTGGAATGGCACGCTCAGATGAGGCTGGTGGGCAATGCCCACCCTACGGTATATCAACGGTTTTGGCGAGCGCCAAATGTTTATTGAGCGTCCCATTGAAATTAGGTGCGCCATACCATTCGATTGCCACATTACTCCTTTTGTTGTCTATTCATCTTCCCCTCGGCATTGTTTTCACTAACCTGTATGTCTTCAAAATTTGATATCAATGGTGCATGGGTAATATCTTCTAACTCAGCATATTGCAACAAAGTTTCCCACGCTGATACCACCTCTGGGTTATTCGGTTGAGTTTGGCGAAGTGCCGCCAGATTGACCACCGCATCCTGCCAAATTCCAGCCTGAGCAAACACCGCCACTTGCTCTAAATCGGTCACTTGATCTAATGAACGGGTTAAGATTGAATCCGGTGAGACGCGGCGGATTGATCCCTCTACAAAGGGATCATTGGGATCACCGACTTGGCAAGTCATTGACACTAACCATTTATAATCTTTATCGACTGCTAAAGGCGGCGCATTTTCAGATAAACTAATACTATAAATTCCTGGTGTTTCTGTTAAATTAAGCTGGGCATTCTCACCCATTTGCTGACCTTCTTCATCTTCCATTCTTAGTTCTAGGATTTGAGCAGAAGTGTGTGGAACATAAACCAGAAATGTGGGTTTCTCTGATACCGTTAACTGGAAATTCACCCCAACTGGCGATGGCTCTGATTCGTTTAACGGTTGGTTATCTAAGACAGAGGGTACCAGTACCGTCAGGGATTGAGCGGCGCTAGCATCTGCCGCAACACCTTGATCCCCTGAACATTGCCCATCATTTCGCCTTCCTCCACCTGTGGTTATCCCTGGTGCAGGTTGGCTTGGGTTCGGTTTAAAAATTACCTGTTTTGACTGACGATTAGATGGCGTTTGAGTCTGTGCCTGTGCTGCGATGAAGAAACCAGGCATTATCCCCACTTCTACTAAAACAGAAGCGGAGAAAAATACAACAGACTGAGGGAGTTTTGTCCAAACCATAATCCTCTCCTAATCACAATTGAACTTACGTCGTATCTTGAGCCTGGTTTTTGGGTTGAATGGTTATAGCGTCAGCACTCTATTATCCATTCGACTGAAATATATTTTTCTCAAACCAATAGAGTTAATCCGAACAAATTTTTAAATTGATGCATCCGCTGAGGGGTAAATTCATCCTGGGTAAAGGGGAAAACTATTTTGCCTATCCTCTTCAACTAAAACCCCTGAAAAGCAAGAGTTCTAGTTCAATCCGGGAAACTTAGGCTCAGTTGCTCTACTTATTCAAAACAGGGGTAAAGCCTCCCTAGTGAGCATCCTTGAGACTAGCTTTCAACTTCAGTTCATACAAATAATTAATTATACACCTTTTTTCAGGTTATCTCTGTTAGAGACTGTCGGGTGTCTTAGCAAAGCGTAACACCTGCCAATAGGGTGGGTTATGGCACACTTGTTTTAGGTTGTAGATTAGGTTGACCAGAATATAGGGCTAAAGCCCTTACTACAAACTTCTTCAAAGCCAATTTCCTACCAAAACAAAGGGTGCCCAATAGTAAGGATTTCTAAATCTCGACTGCTGCAATAGCGCCACCTGAGCTTGACGCAACGCTTCCGCTTTGGTGACATTGGCTTGTGCCAATACCTGATAAAATTTCACCATCAACGTAGCCGTAGACTGGTCATCCACTGACCATAATGTCGCCAACGTACTCCGCGCCCCCGATCGCACCGCGACTCCGGCTATTCCCAACGCCGCCCGTTTGTCACCTGCGGCGGTTTGACAAGCACTCAATACCAACAATTCAATGGGTTGACGTTTCCTGTCCTCCCGCACCTGAAGAACTTCAGCCAATTGTTTCACACTGACGCGATCGTCCCACGCCAAAATAAAGGTATCTTCAGCATTGGAACTAAACTGACCATGAGTGGCTAAATGAACCACCGGAAATGGCGCAGCACTAATCTCTTTTTGCAACGCAGCGCTGGTAAATTGCTGATTTAGTAGCACCTGCGCCGGAATCTCCGCCTGAATCTGCTGTATCTCCGACTCGACACCCGGTAACGGGGGAAAATTCTGTTTGGCTTCACTCAATCCCCCAACTAAAACCTTGATGGAGGTGCGGGTTAAGGGTTGGGGTTCCAGGATTTGCAGACTGGGAGTCAAGGCTACACTATAGTTCTCAATTAGATATTTTTCACCATCATATAATGCTGCTATCGGTATACTCTTGAACGAACCATCTAAGGCAAACACCAAGGTTTTAATCTCAGAAGCGGCTAACTCTGTCTCAATCGGTTGCACCAACCAATTATATAATTGTTTAAACAGGGGTAATCGTTCGCGATCGCTCGCCACACGTCTGAGAGAACGGCGGGTTTGATTTAATACGTCTTCCACTTCCGCCTCAGATAAGGGAGTCGCATAATGTCGTAGTGGTTGGTTGGCGATCGAAACAATTACCTCCAATCGATCCGGTAAAATAATCGGATAAATAACTGCCCCATTAGTATCAACTTGGTCAACAGGTTCTGGTTGAGCCGTTAAACAAGCCTCGCGAAAGAAATTATCTAATTCTGCCAATTGTAGCGATTCAATCACCTCACGGGCTTGAACTAAATTCTCCTGATTAATCTCTTTATCACTGGGTTGCAACAGTAAGCTAACCAGTTGGCGATAAATCGGTTCCACACTCTCTCGAAACGAGAACTGTAACTCCAAATTCGTCGCCACCAAATCATTCCGCAGGGAATTGAGAGAGTGAATCGCTTCTTTATAAGCCGCAACGGCGCTCTTGATAGCGGAATCATCGGCAATTCCTCGGTCTATTTGGGCTTTCAGTAGTCGTCCTAACTGCCATTGCCACAAATAAGCAATATCGGGAGAATTTACCGATTGAGCTAATAGTAACGCCTGTTCTGTTAGGGTTTTCGCTTCAGACGATTGTTGAATATACTCGTAAATATGACCCAAATAACCCAAGGTGTAGGATTCAGCCCGTTGATCGCCTAATTCCTTTGCTTGCTGTATTCCGATAGTCAGAATTTGAGCCGCCGTTTGTGGGTTCAGGGTGGATTTAGTGACGTTAACGGTTTTCCCAAAAAAGTTATTAGTCAAATCCACCCCTAGGATGGGGAATGGGGCGGGTTTAGTTACGTTAGCGGTTTTATCGGAAAGGTGATTGGTAAAACCTGCCCCTACAATTGGGAATGGGGCGGGTTTAGTTACGTTAGCGGTTTCCTCTAGAAGGTTAGAAGTAAAACCCGCCCCTACAATCACTGATTCATGACGCCATAGTTTCAGCAGACTTTGGCTAAAATTAATTCTGGCATAAATCGTGCTACGAGTTGTCGGTAAATTGGTAAATTGGGACTGTATTTTCTGGGCTAAGGCTTTTGCTTCTGCCCAGTTTTCTAGTTCTATAAATAAACGCAGTTGATTTAACTGCGCCTGTAGGGTTGTCGTGGGTGAAACAGAAGACGCGATCGCGTTTTGATAAAAATCAATCGCCGCCTTTAATTCTCCCTGACTATACGCCGTATTCCCCAAGCTCAAAAACGCCGCCGTTATCCCTGAAGATAATTCTAAATTTTGGGCAATAGCTAAACTTTTCTGTAATACTGTCTCCGATTCGTCCAAGTCACCCACTAAGCGCAAAGTATCGCCAAAACTCAACAATCTCGCCGCCTTAATCGCCGAATCCGGCTGATTTTGCAACCGTTGGTTCACCTGTTCTAATGTCGTCTTCACTCGCGGATAAAACCCTAGAACTCGCAACGCTTGCGCCTGATTCATCAAGCTACGCACCACCCCAATTTCATCGTCCACCTGGTGATAGGTTTCTGTGGCTTCCTCCCACGTCTTCAGCGCCTGTTCCGGTTGTCCCTGTGCCAGTTGCAGCTTCCCCTGGGTATTCAGCGCCTGTGCCAGAATTGTCGTGCGATCGCGACTCGCCTTTTCGGTTTGTAACCGTTGTAAACTCTTCTCAATTGCCTGATTCGCTGGCGTCCATTGTCCCAATTGCTGATAGGCGAGCGCCAGATTGCTCAGTACCATGGCTTGATTCAGGGAATCTCCTTGACTGGCAAACCTATCCGCTGCTTGCTTCCAAGCGGTTACAGCAGCGGCAAATTCGCCCGACTGGTATTTTTGTAAACCCCCTTGCACCAATTCAGCCGAATTGGAGGTAGAAACCTGAACCGCTGAAGTATTGGGAATAGCTGCATTCACCTCATGAATTCCCATTCCTCTGGGAAAATCTCTCCACGCCAACACCACCGTCAAAACAGCAGTTAAACCAACTAAGCTTAGATACTTTAGGAATTGCTTCAACGACTCCACCCTGCTACACTTCACCTGACGGCTCCGTTTCACCGAGGGTGGAGATTGCATCTATCGTCCAGCGCAGCTCCGAATACCTCGAAAGGCGTTCGGCTTTGCCTTCATCCGACGACGCATTAGGGACGGCTGAAAAACGCCCCTTACTCTCCCAGTCTTGCCGAGAGAGCAACACTCTAAGTGCAACATTCCTAGCGCCAACTAAATCAGCATGGAGAGTATAACCGCATTGCTGACACACAAAAGTTAGACCCTTGTTGGGTCTATTTTCTTTGGATGTGTGACCGCAGCATGGACAAGCCACAGAAGTGTAGTGAGCGTCTACTTTTACAGCCAAACTTCCAGACAGCACAGCCTTGTAGTCAATGAAGCCGTGTAATTCGGCAAATGACCAACGAGCCTTGTTGCTGTTAGCTCGACGTTGTTTCTTAGATGCTTTTTTACCGTTCCTAAAATTCCCGACAAAACCTGACATCTCAAAAAAGAGACAGTTGGGTATAGGTGGGAGACGTTGACCGAACAGCGTTGTCAACTGGTGCTGAGGAATCCCGCCTCAGTCTAGAAGTGCCTTGTGGCTTCCCA
>NZ_JAVJZI010000146.1:0-1942 GCF_040223135.1 Coleofasciculus sp. G3-WIS-01 | reverse complement strand
AATCCGCCCGACCGATTACCTCGTCTAACTTACGATACCCTAACCGTGCCAGGAGCGATCGCACTTCTTCGGCAACAAAGTAGAAAAAGTTGACCACATGATCCGGTACCCCGATAAACCGCTTCCGCAAATGCTCCTGCTTTTGTCCACGGCTAGTCAATCCACTTGCTCCGGGTCAATACCCAACTCTCTCAACCGCTGTGCCAACCTTTCTGCCCGTTGTCGTTCAGCTTCTGCCCGTTGTTCAGCGTCTTGGACTCGTTGTTGAGCCTCTTCTAGGCGTCGTTGAATCTCCACATAACTGGCAAATGGGTTTCCATCAGGACGATAAAGCTGCAACTGTTCCCCAGACAAATCAAAGCGAATACCCAGTCGGGGACTCACCCAATTATTCATCTCGTCAATTACATCCAAACGAGACTCAGAACGCAACCAACCACTCAAATCATTTTTATCCGGATCATACAGATAGTATTCCTCAACACCATAGCGATCATAAAAGACCTGCTTCTTATTCATTTCCGTTAAGGTATTACCAGGAGAGAGAATTTCAAACACTACCTGCGGCGCGATATTCCCCTCATTCCACTGCTGGTAGGAACCTCTATCGCCCTTGGTAACACCAAAGACAATCATCAAATCAGGGGCTTGACGAATTTTATTATTTCCTTGAACGGGATACCATAACAAATCCCCCGCAACAAACACATTGGCATCATCAGCGAAGAGCCACTCTAAATTGTAGTAGATGATCGTAATCCAGCGAAATTGCTTGGTATTGTCTGCCATCGGTTGACCATCACTTTCCGGGTAAATGACATCTTCTTTTGTCTGATCCTCTAGTCTAAAAACCATAACCCTAATCTCCATTCAAGACTGTCTAAGGCTGCTAGTTTAGAAGCGCTCGCTTTATTTTAGATAGTTACGTTTGCACCAATCCTTTTTGAATCGCCAGAACAGCAGCTTGGGTGCGATCGCGCACGTCTAATTTTTGTAAAATGGCATGAACATGAACCCTGACTGTCCCTGTGGCAATATGTAAGAGTTCCCCAATTTCTTGATTACTCTTACCCGCCGCAATCAGCGCCAGAATTTCCTGTTCCCGCTGAGTCAGAGGATTGGCGGACGATTCATCAGTAGATTGGGCAACCTCCGGCGTCTGTTCTCCCACAGCGGCGCGAATTTCACTGGTACTGGTTTTGTCCCACCACGACGCCCCCACCGCCACAGAACGCAGTGCTAAGATTAATACTTCTGCTTCAATGCCTTTGAGACAGTATCCAGAAGCCCCCGCTGCAATTAGCCGCTCAATTAGAGGTTTCTGGGAATGAGAAGTTAAAACTAAAATCGGTAATTCTGGATGTTGCTGCTTAATTTGACGGCAAGCTTCCACACCTCCAATTCCTGGTAGTCCCACATCCAACAGTACAGCATCGGGTAGATACTGATTGGTTAATTCCACCGCCGTCTCGCCATCTACCGCCTCTGCCACAATTTCTAATCCGGGTTCTTGCTGCAATCGCGTCGATAGTCCTAAGCGGAACAGTTCATCATCTTCTACGAGTAGAATTCGCATTCGTCTATGTCATTTGTTTATGTCATACCAAATCCGCCTTTATTGCTTCCTTTGACACTCCCTCGGTTAAAACACGAGGGATTCTTCGTTCATCCAATCACCTTAGAGTATTGACTTTCATCAATACTCAAGAGGGCGAGTTGTCCCGAAGCGTTTATCCAGTATTCCTGAAACGTTCCCGTATGCCCTACGGTACGAAGCGCTTCCATGAGTATGTTAATTGCAGCGTTCCAAATTAAAGTCAGTGAAGAGGTTGCCCCCTCCACTGCTCTCCAAAACGGTACGTGAAAGTTTCCCTTCATACCGCTCCTCATCGGGACGGGATTTGTCATATCTACGTCACCACCAACATATCGTTTATCCACT
>NZ_JAVJZI010000145.1:0-9987 GCF_040223135.1 Coleofasciculus sp. G3-WIS-01 | reverse complement strand
GCTGTTTTCTTTTGTACCCGAACAGAGACAATTAATGTTTCTTCAGCATCTTGGATATTTTCTGCTATAACTCCCGGCAGGTTTAGGAGCTTAGTCATTTCTCTTTTTATCCTTGCCATTTTTATCTTATTATTTTAAGGTTTATTTTAATAGTTTAGCACACTAAGTACGGAAGACCCGTTTTCTCTTATTGCTCATAATTGCCTATTCCCTCGTGGTGATTAGTTCGCGTATATCAGCCGCGAACTAAATCCTGGATATATTCTCTCACACTCTCTTGACAACTGGCATACAGGCTTAACTTGTCACCAATGCTTCCCCACTTTCCTCACCTTCCTCACTTCCCAACAGATACTGTGTTTAGCTATAGCTTTGCCATGCCTGCCAGAAAAAGTAAATGGCTAAGATAGCTAGTAGTGTACTAAATGCCAAACTGACCACCTGATCCGGTAATTTAGGCAAAAAACGGGTACTAACTTGCGCTCCCAATAAACCCCCTGTACCGAGAAGTAAGCCCTCAATCCATAACACATTCCCTTGTACAGCATGACCGACACAAGCAGAAATTGCGGTAATCACAATCACGCCTAAACTGGTTTGAATTGCCGTTTTAATGCTCTCTCCCAAAAGTAAAATTTGCAAGGGAACCATAATCACACCGCCACCCACACCAAATACGCCAGCGAGTAAACCGGCGGCACTTCCTGTGGCAATTCTGGCTAATGCTGCTTGGCTTTTGGAGTGCGGAGTTTGTCGTTGATTTTCCGTTTCTGGAGCATCTTGCTTTTCTCTGGCTTTCAAACGTTTGCGGAGTCGCACTAAGTAAATATTAATTAGGAGTAATAGTCCGAATGCCGCCTTTAACCAGTAGTCGGCAAATAATTCTGTTAAATAAGCGCCAATTGGCGCAGTTATTATCGCCGGAAAGCCAATGGCAATGATGCGCTTAAAATCTATGTTACCCAGCCGCCAATTCTGTAATGTACCCGAAATTGCTGTAATCACGATTGACAGGGTACTTGTAGCAACGGCTTGTTGATAGTCGTATCCTAAGGTTACTAATAAAGGTACAAGAACTGTACCGCCACCGATTCCCAAAAAGCCTGCTAAGATTCCGGCAAATAAGCCAGCAGATGCGAAAATTAATAACTGGGTCGGTGTCATTGGTTATTGGTTTTATGTCTTATGTCATTCGTCCTATGTTTTTTAGAAGGGCGGGTTTAGTCAAGTTATCGGATATCAACCGAACGTTATCTGTAAAACCCGCCCCTACAGGTTTAACCACTAACTGCTTTGTTCTGGAATAGTGATATCTAACGACGTGACATTGTTAGAAAGACTGGTTAAGGGAGGCTGGATTGCGTTGGTATTACCGACAACTAACGTAACCAGTTGATTAGGTTGTAGATATTTTTGAGCCACCCGTTGGACATCTTCAATCGTCGTCTCTTTCACCTTCTGCTGATACTGGAAGAGAAAATCTTCGGGATACCCATAATATTCATACCGCATCAGCCGTGATAAGGTTTGGCTGGGATCTTGAAAGTTAAAGACAAATGAGTTCAAAACTTGGTCTTTAGCAGACTCAAGTTCCTTGGGAGTTACAGGCGTGGTACGGATTTTCTCAATTTCTGAGCGAATCGCTTGAATGAAGGATACAGTTGCTTCAGAACGAGTTTGTCCACCAGCAACAAACATGCCAGGATAGTCGTGGCGAGGACTCCAGAAGCCATAGACAGAATAGGCTAAACCTTGGCGCGATCGCACTTCATTAAATAACCGTCCACCAAACCCATTCAGGATTTGATTCATCACATCCAACGCCGGATAATCAGGGTTATCAAATTCTCCACCAATATGTCCCAGATACACATAACTTTGGGTGAGTTGATCCTGATCCACGACAAATAAACCATCTTCCTTTGCCTGGGATGCAGACGGTACGGTTATCTCTGGGGGAGGCGATGGGGGATTCCAGTTACCAAACTTCTCCTGAATCCGCGATCGCATCTCATCGGAATCAAAATCTCCCACGATACCCAAAATCATCCGTTCTGGATGGAAATATGTCTCGTAAAATTCCACCACATCATCACGGGATATATTAGCTAGGGTTTCATATTCGATAGTGCGGGCATAAGGACTCTGATCCCCATAAATCAGTTTAGTAAATTCGCGACTGGCAATATCTTTAGGATCATCATTGCGACGGGCAATTTGTCCAGCTTGTTGCTTTTTCGCCAACTCCAGCTTATCTTCAGCAAAGGCAGGCTTTTTAATCACCTCAGCGAATAAGTCAAACACCATATCCACATCTTCACTGAGAGCATTAAAACTGGCGCTACCGACAGAGGTATCAATACCTGTTTCCACAGACGCCGCCCGTTGTTCGAGTAACTGATTCAGTTCATCCGGCGAATGTTCTGTTGTCCCACCTGTGCGGAGGACTTCTCCGGTAATATTAGCTAAACCCACCTGATCAGCCGGTTCAAGGCGATCGCCTGTACGAATCATCGCGGTCCCACTCACCAAAGGCAATTCGTGGTCTTCCATTAAATAGACGACGATGCCATTATCCAGTTGATAGCGAGTATACTCAGGAATCTGAATCTCTGACAGAGGCGGAAACGTTAACTCGGTATAATGCTTCGCCGTCGCCGCTACAGCAGGCGTGCGCGATACGATAACCAGAAGCATCGTAGCAACCAGTAATCCAAACCAGCGCCAGACTTTGCGACCGAATCTATTCAATATAAGATTGCTCATTTGTCATTTGTCCTTCGTCATTTGTCCTTCGTCATTTGTCCTTTGTCATTTGTCATAGATTTAGAACTATTAACACAACCGAATAAAACTGAGTGTATTTCCACCCACCTACTCAATCGCCAAAACCTCTGCGTTACTCTGCGTAAACCTCTGCGTCCTCTGCGTTAAAAAAAAATTCGCAAGACAACAGATTCAACCCAAAAAATAACCAATGACAACAAACTATTGACTCGATAACAACCGTCCAATGGTACGATTTTCCGGCGTGAACGTCTCTTGAGCCACCCTTTGAATATCAGTCGGTGTGACTTGGGCGATTGCCTGGATTTCATTAAACAGATTACGCCAGTCGCCTGTTTTCACCTCATATTCGACTAAATTACGTGCCATCCCCATATTAGAATCGAGCGATCGCAATAAGCCAGCACGGACTTGAGTTTTCACACGTTCCAACTCTTGAGGTGAAACGGGTTCAGTTTTGAGTTGTTCAATTTCTTCTCGCAAAGCTGTCGCCACTTCTTCAACAGTATGTCCTGGTGCAGTTAGGGCATATAACAGCATCAGATTTGGATATTTATCTCCCGGAAACCCGCTAAATCCGGCGGCGGAGAGGGCGACTTGTTTTTCTTGGACCAACGATTTATACAGGCGAGAGGTGCGACCATCGCTGAGTAAACGCCCAATAATTTCATAAACCACATGGTCAGGATGAGTACGAGAGGGTCGATGATATCCTTCTAAATACCAGGGTTGAGACTGTAGTTCCAACGTCACCTCCCGCGTTTGTTGCTGGGGAGGTTCGACTAGGGTTACTTCAGGTGCCGCAGGTTTTGCCTCATAGCGCCCGAAGTACGTTTGAGCCAACTGTTTAACCTCATCGGGATCAACATCACCCACAATGGCAACGGTTAATTCACTGGGAACATAGTAAGTTTCAAAGAATTGCCGCACATCTTCACGAGTCAGGTTGCGGATGTCTTCGTCATAGCCAATCACAGGGCGTCGATAGGGATGGACTTGGAAAGCTTCATCCAGAAAAGCCTCGATCATTTGACCGATTGGCGAGTTGTCGGTTCGCAGACGCCGTTCTTCCAGAATCACTTCTTGTTCTTTATAGAATTCGCGAAACACAGGTTCTAGGAAGCGTTCCGACTCCAAAGACATCCACAGTTCCAGTTTGTTGGAGGGGAAACTATAGAAATAAACTGTCGCATCGGCTGAAGTGGCTGCATTTAACCCGACGCCTCCAGCTTGTTCAACGATTTGACCAAACTCATTTTGCTTGACCAAGCTAGCGGCTTGGGCTTCGACTTGGGCAAATTCCGCTTGTAATTGGGCAACCTTTGCCTCGTTCCCGGCTTTTTTCGCCGCTTTAATTTGTGCCGATAACTGATCCAAGCGGTCTAACAGGGGTTTTTCTGCCTGATAGTCTCGCGTTCCGATTTTCGGGGTTCCCTTAAAGGCTAAATGTTCCAGAAAGTGAGCCACACCGGTTTTACCCACAGGTTCGTCAACACCACCAACATCAGCATAGGTGGCAAAGGAGACAACGGGGGCTTGATGCCGTTCGAGAACGATGAACTTCATCCCATTATCCAGGCGAAACTCGCTCACCTGGTCAATCACGCCATCCAAATAAGGTTGGATTGATTCAGCGTTAGTGGGTGGGGTTTCGGTGCGAGCCAAAGCCCCCAATGGTATACTGCTCCATACCAGGGTTACAACTAAGAACGCTCCCAGGATGGAGCGCCATTGGTATTTTCTCAAGTGAACAGTCCAACGCGGAAAAGGCAGAATAGATCGATTTTTTGTCATTTGTCATCCTCGCTAAGCGAGAAGCCAGCTATGTCTTATGTTATGGGTCAGGAGTAGCGCAATAGTCACAGAACTTCATATAGTTTAGCGCTTTTGCTATCCGTTACTCTTTGGGCATAGTTCGTGACCCCTAACCTTTTGTAAAGTTTCACCCCTTTGGAGGAAGAAATACGCTAATGTAAAATGCGTCTTATGAGAAACTTATGATAAAATTTGCCTTTTTTGGGATAACCTATTGCCCATAGCCTTACCGCTCATTTTGGAGTCCAATGCGAATCTTACATCAGCCCCCTCAGTCAGAGACAGAGACAAAGCAGCGTATCCTAGATGCTGCCCAACGTTTATTTGCCAGTCGAGGGTATAACGGCACAACAACCCGCGACTTAGCGGCAAAAGCGGGTGTTGCTGAAGGGACTCTATTTCGCCATTTTGAGAATAAAAAAGCCATATTAGTCGAGGTGGCGACTCAAGGATGGGTGGAATTGCTCACGGATTTGCTAACTGAATTGAGCGAAATGGGGAGTTATAAAGCCGTGGCGCAGGTGATGCGGCGGCGGATGATGCGGATGCATGAAAATGCGGATATGATGCGGGTTTGCTTTATGGAAGCTCAGTTTCACCCCGATTTACGCGATCGCATCCAGTCGGAAGTCATTGCTAAAATGTCTAATGTGGCGGAAGCATTCTTTGAAACGGCAATGGAGCGCGGGATCTATCGGCGTACTAACCCCAAGGTTGTTGCTAGGGTATTTTTAGGTATGTTTGCTGTGGCGGGGTTTAGCGATGAGACAATTATGGAACCAGGCGCCTCCCTTAAGGATGTGCAAGAAATGGCAGAAGGCATTGCTGATATTTTCCTTAATGGTGTCTTAGCGAAGGAGTAGAGACGTTGCATGGAACGTCTCTACAACTTAGGCAATTCCTGTGCTTGTTGAATCCAAGCAGCGACTTGATCAACAGTAGGAGACAGATCACGGCGTTGCATCGTTGCTACTTGGAGTCTGTACGACTAGGGATTTTGGGTTGCTTAGACATTTTAGGGCATAAATTAGGTCGGCACAATTAAAAGAAACGAGTCATGTAATGCTGTAGACAGCATCCTATCCTCACTTATTGCTAAAGTAAACTTGGCTCCATCTATCCAGTCTTGTCTCGAAGACGATTCATGGTCAATCCTTTAAGCAGTCGCCCACAACTCATAGCGGTGTTAGCTTTCGTCTTCATTGCCCTTGCACCCCTTGTCGTGCTCTTTACCCAACAACCCCCTTACCTCTCCCCACCGCAACTGCTGAGTGATCCGTTTTTACAATTGCCTACCGACACCTCTGTGCGCGTGGTTTGGTTTACAGAATTTGCCGGCACCCGTCATAGTGTAGCTTACGGACAAGGACTAAGACAGGTTGCGATCGCCAACACCACCAAACTCACTCGCACCCGGGAAGACCAAAAATCCCGTGTTGGAGAACAAACTGAAGATGCTCTAGTTTACCAGAAACCGACGCCAAGGGATATCTGGCGACATGAAGCCAAGGTAACTCGACTCACTCCCGGTCAACGAGTTCCCTATCAAGTCACTAGCGTGCGGAATGATGGGCAAATTGTCAAGAGTAACCCCTTTACCTTAACCCCTGCACCTCCCCCTCATACCCCCCTAAAAATTCTGCTCACCTCCGATCACCAACTCATGCCAATGACAGCCGCCAATTTACAAAAGGTAGCAGAAACTGTGGGAAATGTTGATGCCATTTTTCTCGCCGGAGACTTAGTAAATATTCCCGATCGCGCTTCCGAATGGTTTGATGATAATCGCGGCGGTGCTTTCTTCCGGGCACTTCAGGGACATGCTAATTATAAACTGGAGTACAATAACATCACCACCCGCTACACCGGGGGTGAGTTAATTCAACATGCGCCCTTGTTTCCCGCCACAGGAAATCACGAAGTCATGGGACGATTTTCTACAGATAGCGGATTAAATGATCAGTTTAATGACCCCATTCCTCGCCAAGTTGCAGCAGAAATTTATCAACAAACCTCTTCCCTATTGAACCCTAACCACAATCCCAACTGGCTCAAAGATAATTCCTTTAATACCGATACATACAACGAGATTTTTACCCTACCGAGTAACGAGAACTATTATGCCATTACCTTTGGTGATATTCGTCTAATTTCCCTGTACATTACGAATATCTGGAGAACTCCCAGCCTCAAACCGAATGCCAAAGGACGATATCGGGAACGGGACGCGGATTTAAATAATCCTACCGCTTGGGGATATGGACAGCATATTTTTGAACCAATTAAACCGGGAAGTCCTCAGTATAACTGGCTCAAGGCTGAACTCAACAGTCCAGAGTTCCAACAAGCCAAATACAAAATCGTTATGTTTCATCATCCTCCCCATTCTTTAGGAGATAATATTGTCCCGCCTTATACTGACCCCATACAAACTATTGAACGGGATAGAAAAGGCACAATTACGGCGGTGCGTTATGACTATCCCCCCCAAGCCGATTATATTATTCGGGATGTGCTCCCCTTACTCGAAACCGCAGGTGTGCAACTGGTTTTATATGGACATTCCCATCTCTGGAATCGCTTTGTGAATTCTCAGGGAATCCATTTTCTGGAATCATCAAATGTGGGGAATACTTATGGGGCTTACCTGGGCAAAAAACAGCGCCAAGTGCCAGAGGGAAAAGATTACGCGGCGACGGGTGATCCCAATGGATTAGAACCGATTCTGCCAACAATTGCACCATTACGGGGGGAGGAGAACCAACCCTTACCGTATATTGCCAGTAACGATATCACCGTATTTAGTATTTTAGATACCAGCACAGGAATCGTCAGCAGCTATCGCTTTGATACCACAAAACCAGACTCAGATGTAATTGAATTTGATGAATTTAAAATCGCTCCGGTTCGTAAAGTGCGTTAGCGCTTGCGTCACGCACCTTTACCCTGGGGTACAATAAAATATAAAAAAGAAAATTCGTGAACAAAGTGGTAGACAACCTATGGCATTTACAGACTTCAAATCCCTGGCTCAAGTTCAACAAGAATACAATATCAAGTATTCAGAAGAGAGCTTTATTTCATATATTGACTTGAACCCTTCAGATGATTTCCGTAACGAATTTGAATTTAACCTAGAAAATATAGATGTTTTTACATCTGAAGCCTCTCGCTGTGAGAATGTTATTTATCCAATCTTAAGAGAAGTCTATAAAAGCTTTGTTGACAACTACACACTCTGGAGTCATAAATCCATTACTTATGACCATAAACTCACAGGCACACCGGATTATTTAATATCAACAAAATCAGAACTCGGAAAAACTATTCTGGGTTTACCGCTTATTGTCGTTGTTGAAGCAAAACAGAATAACTTTATTGAAGGGTGGGGGCAATGCCTTGCCGAGTTAATTGCCGCACAGAAGATGAACCAGAATGAAACACAACCTGTCTATGGCATTGTTACCGATGGAGAATTATGGCAACTGGGGCGGCTTGTATTAGATACTTTTACCAAAGAGAAAACCCGAATCGCGATTACAGATTTAGATAAACTATTTGGCGCGATCGCGTTCTTGCTAACGGCATTGAAACCGTAGGGGCGCACGGCGTGCGCCCTGGAATTTACGGCGTGCGCCCTGGAATTTACGGCGTGCACCCTGGAATTTACGGCGTGCACCCTGGAATTTACGGCGTGCACCCTGGAATTTACGGCGTGCGCCCTGGAATTTACGGCGTGCACCCTGGAATTTACGGCGTGCACCCTGGAATTTACGGCGTGCGCCCTGGAATTGACGCCGTGACCCAGCTAAAATGGTGGTATAGATTGTAGGTTGGGTTGAGGAACGAAACCCAACAAAAGATAGGGCTCGCATCCCTTACTACGAACCCAAGCTAATCTATCAAATTAGGTGTTGTCACGCCACTAGATTGACACAGCTAAAATGGTGGATTAGATATGTCGATTTTAGGGGCGCATGCCATGCGCCCCTACGGTTTCGGGGCGTAAAATTAATTCATCAAATAAGGTGTGCCGAGCCAGTACTGGTGTGGCACACCTTAATTGGTGGATTAGAATTGTAGGGGCGCAGGTTGTGCGCCCAGAAAATCGCCAAAATCTATCCCACTATTTTAGGTGTGCAGAGCCAATACCCTGACAATTTCAGCGATTAAACCGTGACGAAATTCGCCGCCGTGAGCGTGGTTGTATCTACACCATCCAGGATCGCCAGAACATCACTACCAACCAGGATTTCATCGCCACTAAAGGTGAGAGAACCTAAGTCCAAACCACCAGAAAGACCAATCAAATCTGAACCCAACTGGAAGTCACTAATCGTATCAGTACCTTCCCCAGGGGCGAAGACAAAGGTATCGCCACCCTTACCACCGGTTAACAAGTCATCCCCGGCACCGCCTGTGAGGATGTCAGCACCTTTGCCGCCATTGAGAATATCGTTACCTGCACCGCCGTTGAGAATGTCATCGCCGCCAGCACCGATATTGAGATCATCTCCCAGTAGCAAGTCATCACCATTACCACCGTTGAGGACATCCCCACCCGTGCCACCGATTAAGGTATCATTGCCTGCCAAACCGTCGAGGGTATCTGCACCATTGCCACCGTTGAGAAAGTCATCCCCGGCGTCACCGCTGAGGATATCAACGCCATTACCGCCGTCGATAATTAGTCCAGCAACGGCAGTCACTCCTACCGTCACCGCCCCAGTGCTACTGTCGGTGCCATCGCTGAGGGTATAGTTAAAGCTAGCATCCCCGGTGAAACTATTGTCTGGGCTGAAGACGATAAAGTCATCGCTAAAATCACCCACAGTACCATTATCATTGAGGGTGACAGTGCCGCCGACGGCATCGCTAACACCTGTGATGCGTAAATCCGAAGCTGGGTTATCAGCATCGGTATCATTGGCGAGGAGGGTGCTGACGTTAATGGTGAGGGGGGTATTTTGAGCTGTGGTAACGCTGTCGGCATTGGCAACAGGAGCAATGTTGGTTGGAGCTAGTTCATATTGAAAGTCATCATAGCCAATACCGCCCTCATCGGTGATGGTGTTGATACTAATGCGGGTAATGTCAATAAATGAGGATAAATCGATCAGATCTGGGTTGAAGCCATTTCCATCGGTGACGAGATTAACGGTTTCAACTGAGCCATCAGCCGTCTCGACAGTAATCAGAGCTGCCGTACCATTGGTATTGTCACCTATTACCCTAAAGGAGAGATTAGTGAAGTACCCCAACTTGCTTCGCTGAAGTTGGGGCTTCCAACTCAAGTAGGCAAGGACGGTTTTATTCGTCTTCGGAGTTTCCCGTCTCATCCGCCGATGCCTCCAAAAGTTACCTCTCATTGGTCTTACTCAGCGT
>NZ_JAVJZI010000142.1:0-3440 GCF_040223135.1 Coleofasciculus sp. G3-WIS-01 | reverse complement strand
TCTTGAACACTTGCCGATAACGTAGTCAGTGAAGACTTAGGCTGGTAAGCACAGCTTCAACTTATTTGGCTTTTGCTCCGTGTCTTTAGACCGGGGTTGCTTACTCTCAATCCTTGCTCAAATAAATAATCTTACTCTAAGTTTTAGAGCAGGTCAATTGCCAATTTCTGTTAAAAAATGATTGCTCAGCTTATCATAGTTCAGGGTGTTTTACGTTTCTTTTCTTCGTCAATACGGTGTGCCAATCTGGTATCGACGATACCGCCCTTGGACTCCCCCCAGTTCTCCTGAGTGAAACCAACCGCAGCCCTAAATAGCGGAGTTTTTCCGGTTTCAGGTATGGAGTCAGGGACTTCCATCCTTGTGTGCGAACTTTCCGAGCATAAAACATAAGGCTGCGGAAAAAATCCTGAAATCGCCTTCCCCAATAGTTTTTTTGAATTCCTCCGGGATCAAGGCGTATATTATGGGGATTATAGTTATTTCGATTTAAGGGATTCAGTGTCGTGAGTCCTTCCCTTTGAGCAAACTGCTGGTATGTAATGCCCTGTTTTCGGGATTGGGGATGAGTGTGGGGATAAATCCATTCCCATATTGCCCAATCCAGACCAGAAAACAAAAATTCCGGCATATCTTTAGTCACCTGACAATATTTTAAGCGAATACCGATGGGAATTTCTGCCCAAGGTCCATGCTGCCACACAAAGTCGGGATCAAAAAATGCTTTAAAGGCAAAATCTTTGCCATTGATCCTAAGACGAGCGACCCGACCAATCATCCCCGCCCCAGCTATTTTTACTTCAATTTTCATGGCTTGCTTAAATAGGGTATGTGGGGAATACTCCCCTACTTTTCTAATTAATATTATTGTCTGAGTTTTGTGTTTTAGCCGGAGCCTGCCTCGTTTGAGGTAGAATATAGAGCGATCGCCCTCTTGCACAGTCCCCCGTACATATTGGGCTAAATAGTCGAGAAATCGTCTGATTTCCCGCGCTCCAATTCTGTTTTTTAAGTCAATGAACGTTGAATCAGGAGCATAGAAGTATAATCGTGTCTGTGTCTGCTCGGATTGCTGACGCGCTTGTTGGCACAGACGATAGAACTGACGAGGCGCTAACAGTTCCTGCTGGGCTTGCCAAAGGATAGAGGCTGGGGCAGATGCATTCAAGGGAGGGCGATTGCTCATAGTATCTTCAGATAGTCCGCATCAGCGGATTTAGGTTAAGATATTATGATCATCGCTCACAAACAGCCAATTGGGAAAGAGATAACGTGCTCAGCGATCGCTAGCCAGAATCGGGCATTTTTCAGGAGTAGCTTGAGCGCGGTAAGTCTGGCTGGCTGGCGCTCTAAGCCATTACCGATCCAATTCGGACTATCGAGCTTGGCGGTTTGCCTTTTGCCGATTACTCATTAGACTTAACCGATTCAGAATTCTCTTGTGAGAGATTCCGCAAATTGGCGCAGATACAATCAAACATCTGGCTGAGGTAAAATCGGCAAAAAAACCTTCACAATTTAAAATAAAGACTATAGTACCATGCCATGGCAACGACAATCCGAAAATCTCCCTATTTCCTTGAAAGCCGCTCATCTCGAATTGGATTCAAAGATAGAAAATCCTTGGACGGGGGAAATAGGGGAGTGAAATCCAAACTCAAAGTAAGGGCGGAATTTTCAGCTATTGCTCTTGAAAAAGAATCAACAGTACTCCCTCAACCCTCCCCAATTAACTAAAAGCTTGCCCGTTTTCCCTCTCTTTTCCTGGTCAATAGCTGTTTATGCTGTATAGAGTTATAATGACGCTTTTAAAGTATTCCCATGAGTTAAGTTCATATTATGAATTTTGATAAAAATTATCAGAAATGTTTGCATAAGCTCATCTGGGCAACCCATAGGCTTGACGTTAAAGTTTCCCAAACTCAGCTTGCTCATATTGCCCGAATCATCGTGCAAACAATGATGGGTCCCTGGCGCTATTTTCATTCCGTAGAACATATTCTAGCAGTCGGTGGATCGACGGACGCGATTGAAGTCCTGGCGGCTTTGTTTCACGATATTATTTACGTGCAAGTTGATGGATGTATTCCGTTTAACCTGACACCCTATCTCGCTCCTTTTATTGAGGAGGAGAGAGGAAAGTTTTTTGTCCGAAAAGAAAATACAGGTGAACAGGATACTCTTTTTGAGATAGTCGCCACTCTGTTTAAAGTCAATCCAGGAGAGGAACTATTTCCATTTACCGGACAAAATGAGTTTTTAAGTGCGATTGTTGCGGCTAAACTACTAGAGCATGTGCTGATGCCGAAATTGATTGTGCAGGTTATAGCTTGTATCGAAGCGACTATTCCCTTTCGCACTCAATCCGATTTTGGCTTAAGTCCTAGCGAAGAATTATATCAGTGTTTGAAGTCTACAAATCAGCGATTTAATCTTAACTTAACGGATACAGAAATCATAGAAAGCGTGAAGCGTTCAGTAAGACTTGCGAATCGGGATGTTGGTGGGTTTGCTCATCCCAGCTCGGCTGTTTTTTTATCTAATACTTGGAATTTATTACCCGAAACTAACCATAATCTAAACAAATCCGGGTCGTATACGGTGCGGGATTATCGAGTTGCTATCCAAAAAATGGCAGTTTTTATGAAATTCCTTAACGCCGAACTCATTTTTAGACAGTTCCGAGGCGAACCCAATGATTTAATTTATCTCCATTTAGTAGAGCAAGCTCGCCGTAATTTAGAAGTGGCGCGGCTATATTTAGACAGTAAGTTGGTGGCTAATGCTATTTTAGAAGCATTATCATTGCGTTTAGGTTCAGATGTTCCCTTAAGCATTATGATGGGAGATTTTGGAGATGAACACAGTTCAATCGGTCGTTTGGGCGATTCGTTTCCCACTCTGATTAATCCTTATCGACCTAAAACTGTTCTGGAATGCGAAGTGTGGCAGTTATTGGTAGGGGGACGCGCTCAAGGCATTTCCTTCGATTTCAAAACCTCTCCTTTGACTAGCTTTGTTGTCCAGTACATCGGATTTGAGGGGATTTGCCAGATGTGGCAACGCACCCAGGAGTTTTTTCAAGGAACAATAACGTCGGAAGAGTTTTTAGCTAGCTGTGATACTGATTTGGTGGACATTGTTATAAATGAAGTGGCTAAACTTTTGGAAAAGCGAAAAGTCGCCTTATGTCCTCTCTATCAACCTCTATCGATTAATAGGGTTAAGCAATTGCAACATGATTAGGCATCCGTTTTTTCCAGACATCCAAACCTTGTAGAGACGCGCCATGGCGCGTCTCTACATCATATATGGCGCGTCTCTACATCATATATGGCGCGTCTCTACATCATATATGGCGCGTCTCTACATCATATATGGCGCGTCTCTACATCATATATGGCGCGTCTCTACATCATATATGGCGCGTCTCTACATCA
>NZ_JAVJZI010000140.1:0-22906 GCF_040223135.1 Coleofasciculus sp. G3-WIS-01 | reverse complement strand
CTAAACCCGCCCCTACAATTGTGCCTAAACCCGCCCCTACAATTGTTACATTTGGCAAAAAATTGTGGGGTTCAAAAAATCAGGGCGCACGGAGCGTTCTCCCCCACGGAAGTCAAGATCTATCTTAACAATCCACGATTAATTGAAAAATAACAAGCAGATTTATCAGTTCAAAGATGAAATAACACAATTTAACCAAGTGTGGGGGGGGGTTTTGCAAAATTTGTCGGGGGGGTTTTTGCAAAAATTGTTGGGGGGGTTTTTGGCAAATTTTTTGGGGCGGTTTTAGGCAAATTTGTTGGGGCGGGTTTAGGCACAATTGTAGGGGCGGGTTTAGGGACTAAATTCAGATATTCACAGATAACGGAAAAACAAAACCCGCCCTCCCCACAGATAACGGAAAAACAAAACCCGCCCTCCTCACCGATAAATGAACTTCTTGAAGAAGTCGGGGATCTGAGCATCTAGCACTTCACAACTCAAACAGGATAGCTATATTAAACCTGTACTTGGTAATTTATCGCCGTTCCTTAGGATCACCTTCAAAGGGTTGAACACCTGTCTCTGGATATTCGTCATCGGTAGCGCCAAAGATTCGCTTGACACCTCCCCAGAGATAATCAAACATCTCCTGTACTCGCTCTAAAACCGTCATAGCTTCCCTCCGCTTTTCTACAGGTTATCGTCAAAACCGCTTCAAAATATGTTCTTGATAAATAAGGGTGAACAGTTGTTAACCCATCCCCAATTTAAGATAAAAGAAGACCTTGGCTCTAGTTCGCTCAACCGAATGCTAGTTTTCACTCAGTTGACTTGAGTCAGCCTATCTGCATTTATACTCAAAGCGAGTGATAACTTAAGAGTCAGTGATTTAATTGAACTGGGGATGAGCTATTGTGATCACAACTGCATTTTAGGATACATGGCGCTAACCATCATCCTCTAAAAGTGGTACTTTGGCGACTCTTCAATACAGCATTGTCCTGACTACACCTCAAGTTCAGGTTCTCGTTGAGCAAAGTAGTTACTCAAGAAGGTATTAACCAAAGATAGGACAATCGGACCAACAATAAACGCGGGTAAACCACCAACGGTGAATCCAGGTACAGCCACGGCGGCTAACCAAAAACATAATCCATTGACCACCACAGAAAATAATCCGAGTGTCACAATATTCAAGGGGAGAGATAGTACAGACAGAATTGGCTTAATAAATGAATTCACCAATCCAATGGATGCTGCACCTACTAAAGCAGCCGGAAATGTGGCTAGGTCAACCCCTGGAACAACTAAATCAACAACCAATAAGCTCAAGGCTGTGGCTAACAAGGTAAAAAAGAATGCCTTCATAAATTCGTCCTCGCTGGTAAGCGTTAAATAATACTACTGTTACTATCTATCCTTATGTGTCTGCTCGTCATCTCTATAGAGATAGATTTTACAGCCTCTCACATTGGCTTTCTTGATAAATTGAGGTGGGTTGGGTTTTTGCGAGGTACAAGGGAAGCATGTCACCTTTGTAGGTTGGGTTGAGGAACGAAACCCAACGCCATCGAGAGCCAGTTGGGTAACGCTTACGCTCTACCCAACCTCCTTGAGAGTTCTGTGCTGTCCCTAACATGCTCCCAGGTACAAGTCCCACAAAAGCTAGTAATAAGAATGCTCGCGGCTTTCAAGGCTACACTTATTTATGGTATTTGCATTTTCATTTGACGACAAAATCATTCTCCAGATGGAGGCTAATAACCGACTATAGCCGTTACTATTTACAGAGTAATCAATGTACTTACTTTAGTAATCCTTATGAAATTACTCCGAATAGTTTTAGGAATCCTTCTTCCACCAGTGGGGGTTTTTCTGACCACAGGAATTAGTTCAGCCTTTTTTATTAACATTTTGTTGACCCTGTTAGCTTGGCTTCCGGGTTCCATTCATGCGGTTTGGGTCATTGTCAAACATGAAGAAAGATACGTCTAATACCGTTATCCTGTATGTAGAGACGTGCCATGGCACGTCTACAGGGCACGTCTGCATGGCACGTCTGTTTTATTTATATCGACCTTTTTTTGAACCAATAGTTTAGCTTGTTTAAATGGTAGTCTTTAGCCACCTCTATTGGGTGCATATCACCTTTGTAGGTTGGGTTGAGGTACGAAACCCAACGCCATCGCTATTCTTGAACATTATGTACTTTCCCTGACATGATCCCCCTCTATTAGCCAATCAGGAATACCCTCAAGCATTAGTATTCCTGCGTCGGCATAAAAATTGTTAAACCTCCAGGAATACATTCCACATGAATTGGAGTTTCGCCAATAATTTCTCCATCCAGGGCAATTTTTTGGGGAGGTTTCGCGGTCACTTTAACGTAGCGAGTTCTGATATACTTAATAGCCTCATGTTTGGCACTTTCCCCAAAAATAGCCGATAGCAAGAGTTCATAAGAGGCGCTAATTGCATTGACTTGATTTTTGGGAGTGACGACGGTTAAATCAAGAAGTCCATCGTCATAAACAATACCAGCCGGTCCTTGAGCTAAAATTGATGTCGGCGGTGCTGCATTGGCTACCGTTACTGCTCCTGCTGTAATGGTAACGGTATTCTCGTCTGTCTCAATCTTTGCCTCAAAAGGTTCCAACTCACCGAGCTTTTGTAGTCCTGATAAGACATAAGCTAGCATACCAAAATTATTTTTTAGCTCTCGATCTGCATCTTCAACTGTTTTGGCTTCAAAACCAATTCCGGCTAGCAGTACCATCGGCTTCCCATTACATCGGGCTACATCAATTTCCTGGGTTTTTCCCTCTAAAATAATTTTACAAGCTGCTTTAATCGTGTCAGGAATTCCCAACGCTGAAGCAATGGCGTTAGCCGTTCCTCGGGGAATAATACCTAAGGGGATACCTGTTTCTACCACGACGCCAGCTGCAGCTGAGAGAGTCCCGTCACCTCCAGAAGCGATGATCATCTGAACACCTTGCTCAACGGCAGTTTTCGTCAGTTGCTCCGCATCCTTTTCTGGCGTGGTGAATTGAACATCAAGTTCAATTTCTGGCTCCAAAATATTAACGATTTTATTTAAATCTTCGTCGGGGTCTGTTTGACCAGCAACAGGATTGAAAATTAGGCACGCGGAACGAGTCATAGTGAGTAATTACTGCCTAAAAAAATTTATGCAGGCTTTGATTTGAGCTTTACTTTGCTTTAAGGAAAAACAAGCTCAATTGGTTGATTTAGGGAGTTTAAGTATATATTGTATTAGCTCCTGATTAACAATGCCATCTATAAAAATACGTATTCCTCAAGAAATACTTCTCAAGCTAGAGGTATAAGTCTAGCTGATTCGATATGCTTGAGGATGTAGAACTAGATAAATATATCACTATCACTATGAGTACGGAAGATCGGATGAAAGCCACAGCCAAAAATATTGAAGGAAAAGCCCAGGAAGCCATGGGAGAGATTACGGGTGATCCTGAAGATAAAGCGGAAGGTAAAGCGAAACAAGCTGAAGCTCAAGTACGACATTCGGTAGAGAATCTCAAAGAGGAAATCAAGAAAAAAATTGACTAATTTGTTTGCGTAAATTTACCGACAAAGCAGACGCTATTTGTAGGGGCAATTCATGAATTGCCCCTACTACCATAGAGAGGGGACTTGTGTAAGTCTTGTTACATCCGATGCATTTTCCTGCCAATCATCTTGCCTAAGCCACCTAGGGGCCAAGATAGCAAAAGCAGTACGGGAACAATCTCCAAACGTCCCATCCACATCAAGACAATCAACGTCAACTTACCTAGCCAAGGCAAATTAGGATGGGTAATTCCACTAGATAAGCCGACACTTCCGAGGGCTGATGCGGCTTCAAAGATAATGTCACTTAAACTATACTGAGGTGTAACGATATGGACTAAAACTACAACACCAATCGCAATTGAACTCACCCAGAGTATTGCCAGAACAGCCGCCGACTCAATCCGACGATTCGCTTCATTTTCCTTAATGACTTCGCCATCTAGTACATAACGCATCATCTGATGGGGTTTTAGGGTAATGCGTTGAAAGCGCCACACAATCCCTTTAAACAACGATACAATTCGAGTCAATTTTAACCCACCGACTGTAGAACCGGAAGCCCCACCGCAAATCATAGCGAAGGTTAATAAGAGTTTGGTTGTGGGACTCCACAATCGTAAGTTTGTCGTACTAAAACCACAGGTTCCCAAGGCTGAAGCCCACTGGAATATACTATCAATCCAAAGAATTTGACCTCTAAACCAATAGTCTTCGAGTACCAGCACCACGATACCCAAAGCTAGCAGTATCCACAGCGCCCGATGTTGAGTATCTTGCCAGAATGCTGATAGCTTTCGCTGGCGAATCAGTTGATAGTGAATGGGAAAACTAATCGCCCCCGCTATCATGATAGGGATAACAGCTAACTGAATTTGAGGACTATAGGAACCAATACTATTATCAGTGATGGCAAATCCCCCTGTTGAAATCCCCGTCATGCCATGATTCAGCGCATCCCACCATGGCATTCCGACTAAGCGCAACCAGACGACACTCACTACGGTGAATAGCAAATAAATCCACCAAATTTTACGTACTGTCTCTGTCACCGTTAAACCAATTCGCTTCTGGCGTCCTTCAGCATAGTAAAGTTGATAAGCATCCGTACTGGGTTCCAAGACTGAAACCATCAGCACAATCACACCCACGCCGCCAATCCATTCCATAAAGGAACGCCACCACTGGATACTACGCGGCAAATCACTTGAGCGCAGTGCCATGCTTAGTCCTGTACTGGTAAACCCGGAAAATGCTTCAAATAGGGCATTCCAGGGTTCCTGAAAATTAAGCATAGTCATGGAAGGGAGAGTAACATTAGCTAAATGAGATGCAATTAATATCAATGGGATAGCACCAAAAAAGGGAATTAATCCCCAGCTGAGGGCAACAGCCACCAATGCATGAGGTAGACGTGAGGCTTCTGCATGGCGAAACAGACGATAAAGCCCTTGTGCCGCTGCTAATGACGCTAATGCTGTCCAGAAGAAGGGCAGTATTGCATAATATTCACCCAACAAAATAGCGATAGGTAGAGACACTAATGCCATTACTCCTGGGACATGAAGAAATAGACCTACGTCACGCAGGATTGTTTTAATACGTTGATTCACGATAACCAATAAGTTTGAGTTTTGTGTAGGGGCGGGTTTCACTATTATCGTTTCTTCCTTCACCCGGATAGGAATAAACCCGCCCCGACCGAGTTTTGAGTTACGTTTTATTCCTTATCAGAATCTTCCATCATCCCATAGAGATAATTGGCAATAATCATTATTTGAGACATAAGAGTATTTTGCTCTAAAGGATTCCCTTTGATAATGCAAAAATATTATCTAATTTGCAGGCAAAATTATATCTATCGCCGGGATGAAATTTTACCCTTGACTCTATATGCCAAAATGGTGAGGGTGGGTTCCCAGACTGCTCGATATTAGCTCTAATTTAATTTTTTCTCCCCCAAGGGCGGGTTTAGTCAAGTTATCGGTTTGTCACCATAAGTTATCTGGAAAACCCGCCCCTACACCCCTGCTCCCCTTACCCAATTAACGGTCACTACCAAACTTATTTGTAATCCACGCTGATTGGTAAGGCTGTAGTTTAAATTTATCATGAATATCGGTAATAATCTGCCCACTAATTATGTCACACCACTCATCCGTGGCAATTAAATTCAATTCTAATAACCCTAATGTTTGTGAATTATCGCTCAAATTATGGATCGAGAATATACTCTGCTCTCGCTTCATACTTTGCCGCCAAAACACTAATAGCGCCTGATTTAAAGGATGTAGTGTATACTGCGTCGCATTGGGATGAAACGCCTGCTGACGGCGACGAATTTGAATCAATCGAGACAATTCCTGAAACACGATCGCGTGAGGTGAGTTTACCTGTTCTAACTCCCCCTCCAGTTCCGCTATATCCCAACGGTGGCGGTTGATTGAGCGTTTTCTGCCCGTCTGCTGCATCCTGGCGCGATCGCTACCCGTCCCTAGAAAACTGTGAATATAAAATGCGGGAATTCCTTCTAAGGACATCATAATCGTTTGTGAGCAGATAAAACGCTGAATCTGCCATTGATCTTCCCCATTTACGGTTCCCTTCAGGGCATCAAATAAAGAAATATTCATTTCATAGGGAGTTTCTGTTCCATCCGGTTGGCGACGATAGCTAATTTCTCCGCCAAATTGAGTAACACATTGGAGTAACGTCTCATATTCTTCATCCGACAGCAAGCCCTCCGCCGGACGCAAACCGATGCCATCATGAGATGCGGTAAAATTCAAATAGGCACAACCTATTGGTGCAGGGGGCATACTCATCATCCAGGTTTTTAGATGATCGGATTTTCCCTGAAGTAAAGCATTAAGCAACAGCGGCGGTAGACTAAAATTGTAAATAATATGCGCTTCATTTCCGTTGCCAAAATAACTCAAATTTTCTCGGTTTGGCACATTGGTTTCTGTAATAATTACCACCGCCGGATCAACCTGTTGTAACAGTTCCCGCAGTAGGCGGATCAGGGCGTGGGTTTCGGGTAAATGGATGCAGGATGTACCAATTCGCTTGCACAAATATCCCACTGCATCGAGTCGGATATATCTAGCCCTAACATTTACCACATAAAATAACAGGATTTTGACATACTCCACCAACACATCCTGATTGGCAAAATTGACATCAATTTGGTCAGCGCTAAACGTCGCCCAGACATGCTTTTCGCCGTTTACGGTATCAACTTTGACCAATAAAGGGCTACTACGGGGGCGAACCACTTGGGATAAATCAGTGGTTGGGTCAACTTCAATAAAGTAATCACATCCCGGTTTAATCCCCTGTTTAAACTGTTCAAACCATGCACTCTGGCTGGAAACATGGTTAAGCACTAAATCCAGCATTAAATCGAACTTTTGGGCAATGGATTGAATATCCTCCCAGGAACCTAATTCGGGATTAACCTTGAGATAATCAATGATGGCAAATCCGTCATCTGAACTGTAGGGAAAAAAAGGTAAAATATGAACGCCGGTTATTGTATGCTGAAGATAGTGTTCGAGAAACTGTTTCAGCGTCACCAATGGTTTTTGATCACCCTGACGATAGATACTGTCGCCATAAGTAATCAGTAGTATCTGCTGTTCATTCCACTTATTGGGATTTTCCGCTCCTGAATCGCAACAGTGGGGGTGCAACAATTGTAATAAGTGAGCCGCTAGTTGCTCGATATCAGTCTCTGGATAGATGACTTCTAGTAGCGGCTTGATGCGTGACTCAAAAGAGTTGACCAGTTGGCTTGACGGCGACATAACGTTCAAACAGATCATTGGGAAATAGTTTGTCGGGAGGATATCAGACTGAGTAAAGTTCAATTTTTCCCGAAACCCGACACTCAGTAGTACCTTCAAGTTCCTTGTCACCCCCTCAGGTTTATGGCACTAAAGTGCCTACTACGAACCTACGAACCCTGTTCCCTGTTTCCAGTTTGTATAGATTATCACAGCATAATTCTCAAATTAATTGAATAATCAGACGGTTGTGCAGAGGTGTCGCTAGTCTGATGGACTATAAGCAAGAATTGATCACAACGATTCACGACTTTGGCTGTAATCTGGATGCTCTTTTGACTAGATTGACCCGCTTAAGTGATGAATCTCCCACGGCTGTCTTAATTCCAGCGCTCTACGAGGAACTCGAAAGACCCGCGTTAGCTAAAATTCGTGATCATCTCGCTGCTTGCGCTTTCGTCAAGACGGTTATCGTTTGTGTGAATGCGCCAACAGTGACTGATTATGCCAAAACCTTACAATTTTTTCAAACCCTACCGCAAACTACCCTAATTCTTTGGGAAAATAGTCCACGAGTCACTCAGCTTCTAGCGGATGTGCGGGAGAGGGGGCTGGATTTACTGAAGTATAAGGGAAAGGGGTTAGCGGTTTGGTTAGGGTTAGGCGTAGCGTCTCTGAGTGCTGACGCGATCGCACTCCATGATGCTGATATTATTACCTATGACCGCTCCTATCCACTCAAACTGCTGTATCCCTTGCTGGATAAGGAATTCGGCATTGACTTTAATAAAGCCTACTATACCCGTTTAAGCAATTATCCCCAGCGTTTTCATGGGCGAGTGGTGCGTTTGTTTATTGCGCCGTTACTCAATGTGTTAAAGGAGGTGTTCGGTGAAAAGAACTACTTACGCTACCTGAGTGCTTATCGTTACCCCCTAGCTGGTGAATTTGCCTTGACTAGCGATTTAGCCCTACACACGCGCATTCCGTCAAATTGGGGTTTAGAAATTGGCTTACTTGCCGAAGTCTATCGCAGTATGCCATCTAAACGCATTGCTCAAATTGATTTAGGTATTTTTGACCACAAACATCAACCTTTGGGTGAAGATGTGAATTCGGGGTTGCAAAAAATGTGTCGCGATATTTTCCGTTCCATCCTGCGAACTTTAACCGAAACTGAACAGGTGGTGATTACCAGGGAGCATATCCATGCGCTGCGCGTCAAATTCCGCCGGGAAGCTCAAAGCTTCACCCGTAAGTATTTTATCGATGCTCGCTTCAATGATTTGTTCTATGATCGCCACCAAGAAGAAATCGCGATCGAATGTTTTGAACAGGTTATTTCGCACGCAGGTGAACAGTATTTTAATGATCCAGTAGGCGCTCAGATTCCCGATTGGACAAGAGCATTAGCGGTTATGCCTGATCTGCGCGAACGACTCATCTATTGTGTTCAACAGGATGTTGCTCAAGTTACCGCCCAAGTTTTAGCTTCAACTCTGACACCTGAGAGGGTAAATCCCTTGCATTTTAAGTCGCCAGCATTGCCAGCACAAACCCTGGAATTGAAAAACGGCGTCGGAATTCCTATATCTCGTTAAATGGATCTGTAGATAGTTTCATCGGTTGAGTCGGTAGGTTTAGTTTGGGTAGTAAGAGACTCAAAGACTAAACTCATGACTCCTAATGATCGGACTAAACCCCATACTCGATACACTTGGATTAAGATAGGAGCCGCCTTGAGTGCGATCGCGGCTATCCTAGCCCTAGCTATTTGGTGGGCATTCCGCACGCCCTCTGAATCTTCTGTATCTCCATCCAATGTCTCACCCGCCTCACCCTCTCCACCTGCTTCGCCGTTGACTCCAGAGTTGGTTCCACCCCCTTCAGCCTCACCAGAGTTATCAGGAGAACCAACAAATCCGGAAAATCGTAATTGATACTTTCATCTTCTTCAACAAGTCAAGGATCTAATTCTTCTCCTGCTTTTTTTGCTTTTTCTGCTTTTTCTGCTTCTCCTCTTTCTGGTGTTGGACTTCGATGACGGTGTGTACATTCCCCCGTGGGGCAAAATCGCCTTTTATCGTTACCTCTAAAGGATCACAGGCTTCTACAAAGTCATCCAAAATCTGATTAACGGATTCTTCGTGAGAAATGTAGCGATCGCGGAAACTATTGATATACAGTTTAATCGCTTTGAGTTCTACCACCCGCTCATTGGGAATGTAGCGGATATGGATGGTGGCAAAGTCAGGATAACCTGAAAAGGGGCATTTACAGGTAAATTCTGGCAACGTGATATCAATTTTGTAATGACGCCCAATCCGAGGATTAGGGAACGTGATTAGCTGTCCCTCAGCAATGGCACGTTCGCCATATTTCATCGTCGGTGCATCTGAGACAGCAGTGTTCTGAGTTGGGGGATAAGTCATAAGCAGCGAAGAGGATTATTTGTTATGTGTTATTTGTTATTTACCCATGACAAAAGTGCAGCTTAGAATCCTAAAACGGGTTAAAGTCATCATAGATTGAAGGATTCGATTCCCAGTCTGGGCAATTTTCATCATCCCAACCATAGGGATGCATTCCACAGACTAATAAATTTCCCCCGTAGACTTGACCGTGGTAATGACTACAACCGATACAAGCAGGATGTCGTTCGGGTGTGGGATCTACGGGATAGGTAAAGCCCATATCAGGCTCATTCGTAATATCTATCTCGTCATACTCCAAATAGATCTCAAGAATTGGTTCAAAGATATCCTCTAAGCATTTATCTATTTCTGCACCAATGGTATTTTGCCATTCTTCAGCAAAGTCTTCGATGATATCCGCAACTTCCACGATAACCTCATCGACTATATCTACCAATGATTCCAGGGATTCCAAAAAACTTTTAGACCACTCATCCATAGGGGAACGGATAGTAAAAACTTCTCCTAGTTGGGCAAATCCTCGCTTAGCTAGAGGTCGGTCATGGCTAAGAGGGGGTGTTTGTTTAGGATAGTACAACAATAGCCAATCGTCAGGGGTTGAGTCGAATCGTTTTTGCCGACACTACCATCCAAACAAGTTAGATTAAGCTGTCGTGTATTAAATTTACACGTTTTCACTTATTTAGACGTAGGGACTGATTCTCTCCCTGTTTCCAGACGTGCCATGGCACGTCTCTACAGGGTTCTATTATTCACGCTTGAGCCGACGCAGTTCCTCTTGCATCGCCTGTACCTGTTGGCGCATGGCGTCAATATCCTGCTCTTCGCTAGAGGTTTGCTCCTCGTCGTCAGAAATAATTTCAATCCGGCGGGGTTCAGTCGCCGTCTTTTGGGGTTGTGGAGGTTGAGCTGATTGCTGCTGCTGTTGAGCTTGTTGAACCATATCATCAACCATCTTGCGAGCTTCTTCAGTGGTCATTTCACCACGAGCCACCAGTTCATCTGCCAGTTGTTGAACTTGAGTTCGCAGTTCCCCGATTGTTCCCCCAGCTCTCTCACTAGCATACGAGGCTAAACCAACGCCCAGATAAAACGCTCTTTGAAACAGATTTCTCAAGTCCGGCATAATAACTGATGCTCCTTTAAGTACGCAAGAACCCTTTTCTAGGATACGAGTGACGCTGGCAAACTGCCTACTTCTATAGTGTATAGAGAAACATGAGGGGATGGAAAAGGATATCAAGCTAACAATTCATCCACGGACAGGGTAAAACCCTGTAAGGCTTTCTGGGTACTCACAACTTGACCCGAAGTAAACATTAACCCCTGATTTTCCGTCATCACCATCACCCACCGGCTCTCCGGAAACACCAGCCAAACTTCTTCACCCCCCGACTCTAAATACTCCTGTGCTTTTAGCAACACCGTCTCGGCTATATCCGTTGGCGAAACAATCTCAGCACACAAGGGAAAACTCTGAGGCAACGTAGCCACATTACCAAACTGCGCCACCAGTTCCGGGGTCAGATATGCCACATCCGGAGAACGTCCCTGCTTATTGGTGCGACAAGGCACATCAGTATAAACTTTTCCACCTTGTCCACTGGAGTTTTTGTAATCGTCCCAGTAACGACCTAGCTTCAGTTGAATTTCACCATGTCTGAGTGTCATACCGTTTTTTTCCACCAGTTGACCATTTACCCACTCCATTTTCTCAGGAGGATTGACCATAAAGTCGTCCAGTGAGAACTGGTTCGGGACAAGAGTTGCCGTTCCCATTATTATTTCCCCTTCCTGATTACATTTTCGAGTATTTCCCTATTTTCTACTAATTTATCCGACAACAACAACCCGTCATTTGTCATTCGTCATACTCGCTCCCGAAAAGAAGCAAGCTACGTCATTTGTCACTTGTAACTTATTGTAGTGGACTGACACAGCTAAAATTGTGGAATAGATTTGACGGTGAAATTGGGCGCACACCGTGCGCCCCTACAATACTAATCCACCATTTTAGGTGTGCCACGCCAGTAGGTTGGGTAGAGCGTAAGCGTTACCCAACAGGCTAACCCAACGAGAGCGGGTTACTCTACCCTTCGGGTTCTCCTCCGGAGTACGAGAAGTCTCCACCTACAAAGTTGATATGCACCCTATGTTTCTACTTGGGTTCTCGAATGGAACCCATGAATAAAATCGTTCCCGTTTGATTATCGCGAATCGCACAGAAAAAGGGACGGTCAACCACCATCTCGAAGGGGGTTTGGGGAATAGTCGCAGAGGTAAGAACCATACCAACAGAAGTCGCTGCTGCTGCTTCTGTGCCTTCTTCATTCACTTCGACAAAGGTTTTATGTTTGACTTGATTAATTAAAACATCTGCCTCTGTCATATTAGAAAAATCAGCCCGACGATCAAAAGCAACGTCCATCCCCAAGGCTTTTAAGGCTTCGTTGAGTTGAATTTCGTACTCCAATTTAAAGCGAGGTAGTACGATTGAGCCATCCCGTTTACCGAACTGATTCATCCATTGTTGCCAATTTTCTGGAGTGAGTTGCTGCTCAAAGGTATCTAGACTAACATTTTCACGGGGGAGGAAAACATAGAAGCTTAGGCGTCCTTTCCCGTAAGGTAAGCTGATGGCTTGTACTGTGTCATCTTCATAATATTGATATTCTCCCGATTGAGACATCATCGGGTGTTCTTTCTGAGTCCCATCAGCTAAATAAAAGGGACGTTCAACTGTCTTGTCTTTATCAAATTTATCCGCCCAATTGCCTTTAAAATAGATAGCATTGATTAAAAATAGAATATCATCGGGTTGGATTTCACTAATAATTTGCGGTATTTTGCCGTTAGTATTTTCCTTGACCCAGTTATTTATGATACGTTTGGCTTCAGGGTTAGCAAAGTCTAGATCGGTTACTTTAGCATCATAAAATTCCTGATTGCGTTGCCGGAAATCAGGTTTAAATGAGATACCTTGTCTTGCCCAAAGCGAGTTGGCGATAGATAGCTGAATATCAGAATCGGCGTTTTCTAAGGTAGTTTTTAATGCTTCATTTGCCTGGTTTACGTCTGACAGACTCATTCCTTGGAGTTCTAGCGCGTTTGCCATAGCTGCTTGGGTTTCACCCCTGGCCCCATTGTACGTCATGGCTAGCGCGATCGCGACGCTGTTTGGGGAGATAAAAACGTTCTTATTCCTATCTTGCTGAAGAATCTCAGAAAATAACTTGAATCCAAATTTGGTATTAGCTTCAACGATTTTGGTATCCACAGACGGATTAGGTTGCTGTGCGGTTAACTCTGGCTTTTGATGGTTTGGGGAGTTTTGGGCATTGATATTTTGGCTGATTAACCCGGCTATAAATCCGGCTAAAACGATACATGCGGCGATAATCCCTGTGCGACGGAGTGTCTTTTGATTCATTAGTATACCTCGATAACCCGTGTTCTGTTTAAGGATGACTGATTTGGGTTAGAGGTGTTCCACAGGTTGCTGTTTTGGTAACGAATCTGCAAGAGGAGGCGATTAAAATCGCTGCTACACAAACTTTCGTCCGCCTGCGCGGACTGGGTGATAACGGGGGTAGCTAACCCGGATTTGCTATTAACAATGGGAATCCGCTCAATTTGCTTGGACTGCTTTATATTCTTGACCCTAATGTCACAATAAGAAGCCATCAACTGATTTCCACTACTTAAAATTTGTGTTACTCCTCATCAAAGGAATTCAACCTTTCCTATCATTTCTTCTGGTTCAAGCAACTCCCAAATTAGAACCAATCCCCGTATAATTTCACCGATTGACCGACTGCCTTGATGACAGTAAGCAATACCAACGTGAGGAATTCCCGCTTCATGCAACCGCAGGAAGTCTGTATCTTGAGTAAAAATGACCCGACCTTGAGAACGGGAAAACTCTAATTGTACTTCATCCGGTGCGGCAATCAGTCCTGCTTCGGGTGTAGTCGTTACATTAATGCCACGACTGCGTAAACCCTTAGCGATCACACTACTGATATTTTCATCCATGTGGAACTGAATCATGTCCGCCCGCCATTTCGATTCCTCAATTTCTGCTGAACTAAAGAAGATGTTTTTGCCTGTAATTGTTGGGCAAAAGCTTTATCCTCTCGAATTTGCTGTCTAATTTCTTCTCGATGATCGTGATAATATGCCAAGGCAGCGTACACATCAGCTAAGGTGATGGTTGGATAGTGTGAGATGATCTCATCCGGTGAAAGTCCCATTTGTTCATGCCAGATCACCACATCCTGCACTTTAATCCGATGTCCAGCAATGCGGGGTTTACCGCCACATACACCGGGAGTTATTTCTATATGTTCTGATATTACTGATTCCATCTGTATTTCCGGCAAAAAATAAGGCGAATAGTCTTAAATCGTAGCAAAAACAGAGTCGAGCAGGAGAGTGCGAATATCGCGTGCCATTTATAACAACGAATTCAGTGTTTCAGGGTCAGCAATACCGCGCAGGATAGCGTAGATAATCATAGAATCGTCCATATCCAAGGACTCACACAGCACATCCTCATCTCGTTCACCCTTTAATATTTCACGGATAGCAGCGACAAGATGACCCCAGCCAGCTTGTGTCCATTCTTCCAGTGTAGGTTCTAGATGTTCCCTAACTTCTGCATTATTCACGGCGGCAACCACCCCTGCAATACACTGTCCAATTTTCCGCAACTGATCCCACGTTCCTGGAAATGCTGCTCTTGCGTGCCGTGACAAGCGACGATATTCTACAGCTTGGGCAGTGTCGCCCTGTTGGTAGGCAATATCTGCCAAGATTTCATAGGTATTCCAAATCTCAGTCGCCGCTGGGTCTAAGGTTTGCTTAATAGCCAATGCTTCTTCTGCCAA
The DNA here is from genome assembly GCF_040223135.1 of Coleofasciculus sp. G3-WIS-01. Lineage (NCBI taxonomy): Bacteria > Bacillati > Cyanobacteriota > Cyanophyceae > Coleofasciculales > Coleofasciculaceae > Coleofasciculus > Coleofasciculus sp. G3-WIS-01. Next base: position 8,221 of record NZ_JAVJZI010000140.1, on the reverse strand, counting down.
TTGTCGCGCTTCTTGTAGACGGTTAGGTTGATTTTGCAGGAGGTTGGCAAGATTACTGAGTGACCTTGATACTTGCAACCAATCTTTCACAGATGTTGCTGCGTCAATAGCCTTCCGATACCAAGCCTCTGCTGCGACAGATTTACCTACAGATTCATTAACCGAAGCTAAATTGTTCCAAGTCTGTGCTAATCCTGGCAAATTACCCCGAGATTCCCTAATTCTGGTTGCTTCTCGGTATGCTTCTTCTGCTGCCTTCCACTGCTCAGCTTTTTGGTACACCATACCCAGGTTATGCCAAAACACAGCTTCTTCTGCTGGTTCATTCAATCGCTGGAACTTCCTCAGCGCTTCCGAGTAACGTTGTTTGGCTTCTGCTATGTTGTCTTGAAATAAGGCGAGTGTGCCGAGTTGTCCATTGACTACAGCTTCTCCTCTGGCATCACCAAATTCCTGAGCAAGGGTAAGGGATTGCTCATAAGCGATTCGCGCCTTACCATAATCCCCAATCTCCTTGAACGCATCTGCTAGAGCAGTCTTCAAAGTTGCGATCAGCCGTTTCACACCATTAGATGCTTTTAACTGTGTCGCAACTACCAACCCCTGACAATAGAGCGCTATAGCCTGTTTCACTTGACCTTGTTCTGCTAAGCACCGCCCCAACTGAGTCAAAGTCCAACAGTGTTTGTAACTTGGTTGTTCGCTCAACTCTACCAGAATCTCATTAAACACTTGTGCCGCGTCTTGATAGCGACCATCACTGAATAATTGTTCCCCAAAATTACTGCGGACGAGATACCATGCCTGGGAACCGATCGTCCCATCCACCTGTTTTGCACGTTCGCAGAGTACATCGCGATCACGATTGAGTCTCAAGTAGTCGATCAACTTATTTATAAAGCTCACAAACTCCACTGCCCATTCTTCACCTACATCCAATGCACCATTAACCGCATAAAGTAAATTCGGCAGTTCTCGACGAGTAATGTCACGGACTTTATAGGGATATGGTATATCTTCGTCATACAACGAGGCAGATAGTAGATAATACTGCTTCCGATGACAGGCAAGCAGTTCTATTTGCGCTTCAGAGGAAAGACGCGACCACAAGGCAGGGGCTAAGGTAGGATGAAACTTAAGATAAGGCACACAAAAATCGGACAAGTGTTCAGGCTGAATCAAACCCGTAGCTTCTAAAGTGGGACGTAGCTTTTGCCATTGTTCCTCAGAAAAGTCCGTAACCAACAGCAATAGATCCTCCAAAGCCCCACCCTGAAACACCCCCAACCGAGGTAACAACTGCTGCACCTCATCATCCAACCGTTCCAGGGATAAATTTAACGACGCCAACAAAGGATTATCTGGGGTTTGGGCAACCAACGCCTCCAACCGTTCCCCCAATTCTGCCGGACGACGAATTTTCAACTGTCTCGCCAACAACCCAATAGACAAGGGATGAAAATCAACCAACTTAAACAATCTCTCCAACACTTCCCGTTGCGGCAGGTCAAATTGGGGTGGTGGAGGAAACTCCATCAACTTCTGGAAATATGCCAGCGCATCTTCTGGTGCTAACCCACCCAACGGTAACGACCGATGTCTCAAACTCCCCTCAGTGGCATAATCAGGATGGTGAAAATCTAGCATCCGAGTCGTCAGTAACACCCGACAATCCCCCACCTCAGACCAGTCTTTCGCTACATCCAATAACTCTCGCAACGGCTGCGGCTGCAAGCTTTCCAAGTTATCCAAAATCACCAACGTCGGCGTTTCCTGCAATGCCTGATTTGCCGCCGATTCATCCACCAAACTCTTACCTAACACCGTCGCCAGGGTACTCACCGCCAACCCCACCACATCCACACCCTGAAATGCCGCATAATCGACAAAACATACCCTCTCAACCATTCCAGTGCGGTGCAACCAGCGCCCTGCTTCCTCAACTAAAAAGGTCTTCCCCTGTCCGCCAAAACCGGATACAGTAATGCGGCGCGTCCCCTGTACAAACCACCGTTCAATCTGCCACAATTCGTGACTGCGACCAAAAAATCCCGCTTCATGTAATGGGCGGATATTGCCCCAGATTGACCTCTCCCCCTGCCCCTCTCCTGCAAGGAGAGGGGAGTAAGAGTTGGAGTTGGTATCGGAGTCTTTCTCCCCCCTTGCTTCGCTCTTAAGGGGGGCTGGGGGGGTTAAGTCACTCAAAAATGGTGTATCCTTCCCCGCCTGATACAACGCGGGTAGAAACCAATCCTGCAATCTCAGCGTTATCCGCTTGTCTCCCCGTTGCCGTTCCCCTCGTTCCTGGTTTAAATACAAATCCCGCCGTGCATTATCCAACGCCTCGCCTATCCCTTCCCCCGATACCAGACGCCGATAAAATGTGGCAAACAACTGACGGGCAGTTCTCACCAATACCGAATGCGTCATCGCCAATACTGCCGGAATCCCCGCATGGGTTAACCTTGCCGCCACACACCCCATCGCATCGTCTTTATCCTCACCCCCCATCGCCGCCGACTGACAGGCAGATAGGACAATTAACCCTACCTTTTGGCGATTGAGCATATCCGCCAAGGTTTCAGCACTAATCAGCGCTTGTTTTCCGTCTTTATCCTCAAATAACAGATATCCCGTATTACTATCATCTCCATTCCCCCCTTTCGTCGGTGCGACTGAGTTATTGAATTTTGCCCGTTCTCGCCACCGCCCATCGGAGTCAAACACACCATGCCCATCAAAATGTACGATATCGATAGGCAGTTTATGTCGGTCTTCTAACCGTGCCACTAAATTATCTAATGTCGCTGGACACAGAAACTCCACCTCAACTCGTCCGGCTGCTTCTTGTTCAATCGCATCCAACACCGCCTGCGCTTCTCCGTATGGGTCAATGAATGCAGCATCGCTGGGACGACTCACGATAAACAGCAAGCGCAATTTATCTTTTACCTGTACCTTAAACGGTTTCCGTCCACCCCCTGCACCTGCCAAACGGCGACGAACAGAAATCCGAGGATTATCATGAACTAAATACGTGCCGTCGGGGTCGCGCAATAGTTCCCAAGGTAGGGATAAAATGGCGGGATGACTGGCACTAATTGTCAGCAACCGTCCGGATTCATCCTCATCCTGGAACGCATTAAACAGTCGCTGGGCAGGACGTTCACCGAAAACAGCGTTAAATAAATCTGCGCCCCATTTCTGTAATTTTGCCTCAATTCGCTTTGCTGTTTCATCATCCACGTCTGTGGTATATCGGCTGCCGTAGATTTCTAAATACCACTGGATGTCTTTTAGGTCTTCTTGACTCAGGGGCGAGACAAAATCAAGCGTGTCAGTCGCGTCATCGTCAAATGTGACAATCACTTGATTAATTTTGGGAAAGCGCAGATTTAACTCCAGCATCACTGGGAATAATCCTCACAGAAAGCCTTAATTCCAATATGGATCACAGTCACGGCAATGGCAACGACTAGGATTTCCAGCGCCGCGCCGGAAAATCCCATCATCACTAACAATACGCCAAACTTATCTACAACATCTTGATTATTCAAGTCTCCCCACTTTTTCCACTGACTATTCAGTAATCCTCCTTCTTCACATAAATCGCTTTTCGCCGCCCGTCCAAATTTGTGCAAAAAGCGTTCTGGCTTTTCTTTGGTCACTTCTTCAATGGCTTGGCTTTGCTTAACTGGGAATCCTGGTGGCGTTTCTGGAAGTTTGGTTGGCGAATAGGGTGGTGTTTTCAGTTCCTGAAGTTGGCGATCAATTTGAGCTGATAGTTCCGCCGTTTTTTCTGGCGTAAAAATGTTAGTCATACTGGGTTTATTTCTCAATTTAAACCTTGATCGGGGCGGGTTTATTCACATCTAGGTGAGGGAATCAAAGATAGTCGTGAAACCCGCCCCTACAGATGCGCGATGCCTAACTAAAACTCTATCGTTCCGGTACTGTCCACCAGGCTAAGGCGTAAGGTTGAGAATTTTCATTCTCCTGTTGACGATATTGAACCCGGATTTTATAGCGACCTGAAGCCGGAACGGGACAGAATATATGTTCCACACTATCTACTTCGCTTACAGAAGCGCAGGCACTTTTACGGGTATCATTTTCATCAAGAGGTATCAAATAAAGGTCGAGATTATTCAAACCGCGATCGCGAAAACTTTCGCCAACATCATACACCTCATTTCCATTCTCATCTTTTAACTCAACGAAACGATCCCACGCCAGTGTCAGCGCCACATAACTATCTGCCTTTAAAGGTTTTTCTAAGACATAATCCTGAAACGATTTGGTCTTAACTGAACTATAATCCCAACCCACAGGCGGTACAGCTTCCGTTGCTCCCCACTGACCGGGACTAAATTGTTGATAGGCGCGGAAAACATTGAGATGTCCTGTCCCCATTTGCATATCTATGGGAATTTTGGCATCAAGATAAGCATCCGATTCTACCCAAGTGTAATTATCTTTGCTCAATAGGGTGCGGCTCATTCCTAGATGCAACCCATCCCCCTCGTCTTGGATTTTGTCAGCGGAGTTAAGTAACACCGCTTTCATCACTTCATGGCGTCTTGAATCCGTTGTCCATTGGGGTTGATTGGCATGGAGTTGGCGATCGCCAAATTCTTGAATTAGGGCGACTGAGGCGGTAATATGAGGCGCGGCGAAACTTGTCCCACTCACCTCGACAATTTTTCCATCCAGGTCGTAAACTAAAATCTGACTTCCTGGTGCGACTAAATTAACCGCACGGCGAGTTCCCTGGTTAATTTCCCGTTGAATTAAACGCCGACCAATTCCCTCTGGCTGATCACTCAAGTTGGCAAAGTCTACCTTGGTAAATTGTCCTTGCCATTGTGTAGTATAGGCAGTGGTAATCCCGTTATAGTGATCGGTGGGAATGGGAATGCCACCTTTGCCTTGGTTGCCTGCAATCACGTAGAGAACATTATGAGTCCGAGCTGACCAATCAATACATTTTGTTAACAGGGCATTGCCATCGAGCGCCGCTTGTGTTCCTCTGGCATCTCGTTGCAGGGATTCACCAAAACTAAAGTTAATTGCCCGCACATCACCACTATTTTGCAAGGCAACGTGCTGGGCTGAAAGGCATTCTTCTGGCTGTCCACTGCGGATTGGGGAACCGACAGCCGAGGCGTAGAGTTTAGCGCCCGGTGCAACTCCGGGTAAGGTTTTATCATTACTGACCATGACACCCGCCACCATTGCTGCATGGGTATCCACATCTGTATCCGCTTTCGCGGGTAGATCGCGATAAAAAACCCGCTCAAGTGCGATCGCGGGATTCCAAGATACAGCTTTATCGACGCCAAATAAGCCCGGTCTACCGATTTCCACCTGACCAATAGCTATTTTATGACCTCTCAAGTTATAGGGGGGAGCATGGAGTCGCAACGCATCAATTCCAGCTTCTCCAATCGAAATCGGTGACGCTAAGATTGGGGTGGTCAGGGTAGAGAGTCCCACACCTCCAATCATCCATCCCAGTTTTTTGATCAGCGACCGCATAGCCAAGGCAGGTTCTCCTAACTTGAAATATAGTTTTGAGGGTGTGGGGGTGGGTTTAGCCACTTGATATTGCTATTAATGATAACCTTTCTACAAAACCCTCTTAGGAAACAGGTTTTACTGAGTCAAGCCATGTTCAAGGGCATAACGGACTAACTCGGTACGGCTATTAGTTCCGGTTTTGCTAAACAAGCGACTGACATATTTCTCCACATTGCGGACACTGGTTTCCAGACGGCGAGCAATTTCTTTATTCATCAGCCCTTGGGCGACCAAATCCAAGACACTTTGCTCGCGTGGCGTAAAGTCGATGCGGATGGGCGGAGGGGTTTGTGAAATATTGCCCCGTTGAGCCAACATTTCCCGAATCGCGGTCAGCTCTTTCTCGATATTCCCTAAATCTGCCGTACCCGCCGTTTCCTGAGCAGTAGCCGCACGACGTTCTAGCAAATTCTCCACCATGGCGACCAATTCATCCGTATCAAAGGGTTTAGACAGATAGTAATCACAACCTGCCTGATAGCCTTGAATTCGGTCTGTGGTCATCCCTCTAGCCGTGAGAAATATCACCGGCAGTGATTTGAAGCGAGGGTCTTCTCGCAGCTTCTTGAGAAACTGATACCCATCGACTTGAGGCATCATAACGTCGGTAATTACCAGATCGGGAGTTTTTTGTTGCAACATTTGCCATGCATCATTGGCATTACTGGCAACATCGACGGTAAAACCACCCACCTCTTCTAAATAGGCTGGGACTGATTCCCGAATCCCCGGTTCGTCATCGACCAGTAACAGTTGTGCTGACATCTAGAACTTCCTTTACCCTTACTTCTCCTAATTTAATGGAAAATGGGCATCAACGGAGTAGAACTGACAAGCTCAACCGAATAGTTGCTCACAACCCCTACCTCAAATTATTACTCCAGTCGGGGTAGAAAGCTTCAAATGCTTCTATTCACGCCGTTTTTCGTGTTTTTCTTTCCCAAAAGAGAGTTAACTTTCTCCCTTACCCTCTTGAAAAGATTTCCACACAAGCGGACACTAAGACTTGAGAGTCTATCGGCATTCCAGAGGTGTTTCGTGAAAAGAGTATTAGGTATCATTCTCGGAGGTGGCGCGGGCACCCGCCTTTATCCATTGACCAAGTTGCGGGCTAAACCGGCTGTTCCCTTGGCGGGTAAATACCGCCTGATTGACATTCCGGTCAGTAACTGCATCAACTCCGAGATCTATCAAATTTACGTTCTTACCCAATTTAACTCAGCATCCTTAAATCGGCATATTGCCCGCGCTTATAACTTTGCTGGCTTTACCGATGGATTTGTGGAAGTCCTTGCTGCCCAACAAACCGCTGAAAATCCAAGCTGGTTTCAGGGAACAGCAGACGCAGTTCGTCAATACTTGTGGCTACTAGAGGAGTGGGATGTTGATGAATACATCATTCTATCCGGCGACCATCTTTATCGGATGGACTATCGCCATTTCGTGGAACACCACCGTCAAACTAAAGCCGATATCACCCTTTCTGTGGTGCCCATCGGTGAGAAACTGGCAAGCAGTTTTGGTTTGATGAAAATTGATCACACGGGCAGGGTGATTGATTTCAGTGAAAAACCCAAAGGTGATGCCCTCAAGCAAATGCAGGTGGATACGACGGTTTTAGGGTTGAAACCGGATGAGGCAAAGGAAAAACCCTATATTGCCTCGATGGGAATTTACGTCTTTAGTAAAGAGGCGTTGATCAAGTTGTTGCAAGACAACCTGGAACAGACCGACTTTGGCAAAGAAATAATCCCCGGAGCATCGGCGGATCATAACGTTCAAGCCTACTTGTTCAACGACTATTGGGAAGACATTGGTACCATTGAAGCGTTCTATGAAGCCAATCTAGCCTTAACTCGGCAACCCCAGCCGCCCTTTAGCTTCTATGACAAAGAGGCACCGATTTATACTCGCGCCCGTTATTTGCCTCCGACCAAACTTTTGGATAGTCATGTGACGCAATCGATTATTGGAGAAGGCTGTATTCTCAAAGATTGTCGTATCCATCACTCGGTGTTGGGAGTTCGCTCTCGCATTGAAGCCGGTTGTGTGATTGAAGATACTCTGATCATGGGAAGTGACTTCTACGAACCCTTTGCCGAACGTAAATCAGGTGTAGATACTGGACGTGTACCCTTAGGGATTGGTGAAGGAACCACAGTTCGCCGTGCCATCATTGACAAAAACGCTCGCATTGGTCAGGATGTTCAGATTGTGAACAAAGATCGAGTCGAGGAAGCCGAACGTGAAAAACAAGGCTTTTTGATCCGCAATGGCATTGTCGTTGTTCTCAAAAATGCTGTAATTCCCGATGGAACCGTCATTTAGGTCTTTCTAGGGAAATGGGGACGGTAAAATTTTGAGGGAAGTAGGGGCGGGGAGAGACTATTATCGTGTTTTTCCCGCCCTGATGTGACTCGCGCCCGCCCTTACAACTATATTCCCTTAACTGGATAGCGGGAAATCCACACTCGTTGAGTCAGCCAAAGCTGAGCTAATTTTTAGCAAAAACGCCGGAAGCCCCACGCCGTCCTGAAAGGCGGCGCTGGGATGGATAGGCGGTTAATCACGCTTGGTTCGATACCAAGCGTGATTAACGAGTAGGTGCATTCTGTCCGCGAATATATCGTTCCAGAACCTC
>NZ_JAVJZI010000138.1:0-7303 GCF_040223135.1 Coleofasciculus sp. G3-WIS-01 | reverse complement strand
TATAAACGGACGTGGAGAGGGTGTAAGACCTCATTTGGAGGCAACCTTCAGCGAAGCGTCAACCCCAATCAGCGACCACCCCGGCTAAAGGTGGCGTGGTGAGGAATCCCCCGCGCTCTTTAGCCGGGGGAGGATGTCAATCGCTAATTCTTAGTGTAGTGGCGTGACACACCTTATTTGATGAATTAGAATTACGCCCGGAAACCGTAGGGGCGCATGGCGTGCGCCCGATTCAATGGTAAGATCTATTCCACAATTTTAGGTGTGCCACGGCAGTAGTGGGGTGACACAGCTAATTTGATAGATTAGCCCCCACCCGGAAACTGTAGGGGCGTACCGACGTGCGCCCAGAAAACATACCGACATGAGACCAGATTAACCGTAAAATCTATTCCACCATTTTAGAGGTGTTACACCAGTAGCGTTGTTAGCGATCGCGAGGCACATCTGGGGCAATGTTTTGGTAGGGTAACAGGCAGGAAGTAGGACGCGACATCATCAGTGTCCCACTCCCTCACGCCATAAATGGAAAATTACCCCACATTGTAAGCAGTCTGTAATGCCCACCAGAGTAGGAAAGCAATACCCCCCAGGACTAGCACCGTCGAAATCACGATCGCCACAGGGCTATCTGCTCCCTTAAACTTCATGATGCCACGATTTAGGTCTGACATATCCGGTTATACGCTCCTATTTGGATTCAAGGGATTTCCCAACTCGAATATATCTTGACCTGAGTGTTTTGATCACAAAATTCCGTTGGGTGTAGGGCATCTGGCACACACAGGCTAAATTAGGGTCAATAGTGGTCATTGCCAATAATTTGCTCAAATGAAGGAGACTGTGGTGTGAAAGTATTGTTAGTCATTCTCGGAGTGTTGCTGGTATTGGTTGCGGGAGTGGAAGTCGGCTTGCGTTTACTCTTTGGCTTAGGGAAGCCGCCGATCTATATTGCCGATGAGCAAATTGGCTATTTATTAGCCCCTAACCAAAAGACGACTCGTATGGGTAATCGCATTGCCATTAATGACTATTCCATGCGGAGTGATGAGATTACACCAGAGCGATCCCCGTCTACACTGCGGGTTTTACTCTTAGGCGATTCTATCGTCAATGGTGGCTGGTGGACAGACCAAGACCAAACCCTTTCGGCGCTGCTCGCTGCTCAATTGGCACCGTTCAAGTCCCAGAAGGAGTTTGAGCAAATCGAAATTCTCAACGCCTCTGCCAATTCCTGGGGACCTCGGAATGAATTGGCATATCTCCAACGCTTTGGCACGTTCAACGCCCAAGCTCTAGTCTTGGTGATAAATACCGATGACCTCTTTGCCACCGCCCCCACCTCGATCCCCGTGGGACGCGATCGCAATTATCCCAGTCTTAGACCCCCTTTAGCCCTGATTGAGGCAATTAGTCGTTTTTTGCCTTACGAATCTGTGCCAGAAATGGCGGCTGTTCGTGCTGAGGGGGGCGATCGCGTGGGTTTTAACTTAGATGCCATTCACCAAGTTTACAAGCTCTCTAAACAGGCAGGCGCTGAGTTTCTGTTGGTCATGACCCCCCTATTACGGGAAATTGGCGAAAAAGGACCCCGTGATTATGAAATCAAAGCCCGAAATCGCCTAATTGGGTTGACTCAAGACCAACAAATTCCCTACATCGATTGTTTGCCCATCTTCAACAACCAGCCCACCCCAGAAAGCTTGTATCGAGATCACATCCACTTAAGTCCCCAAGGCAATCAGCAGGTTAGTGACGTAATCGCGCGATCGCTTCATTACCAGTTATCAGTTACCAGTTATCAGCCAATTACTGACCACTGATAACTGACCACTGACCACTGACCACTCGTCCAAACAACGGACAAATGACAACTCAAGACAGGGCAACCATGGGAGACTTGATGTCATGAGGCTCTCGGTCTAAATGATGCCAAACTTGACCATCAAGAGCCATTTGCTCGATCAAACTGGCTAAACGCAAGGCTTTCAGCGCCTGTTCGCCACCAACAGAGGGTTGATTCCCGCCGCGCACACAGTTGACAAAGTGTTCTAACTCGGCGTATAGCGGTTCGATGTTACTGGTGTACACCTTTTCAATTAACCCATCCTGACGATAGAGAACTTGACCATAGTCAGTTTCACAATTGGCAGTCGTTTGCCGATGAATCAGAATTTCATTATTGAGAAAATCGGCTTCTGTGAGCGAATTTTTGCAATGGGCGGCAATGCGACGGATTTTGCGATGGGTTACCTTACTTGAGGTAAGAGTTGCCACAATCCCATTGGCAAAGACTAGATTAGCGGTAACGTAATCTAAATACCCCGACTCAGAGGCATTGCTACCACTAGCCGTTAATCGGATGACAGGGGCATCTGCCAGTTCCATCAGCAGGTCAATATCGTGGATCATTAAATCCAGAACCACAGATACATCGTTGGCTCTGTGGGAGTAGGGACTCATGCGATGCGCCTCTAGTGCCAGCAATTTCTCAGTTTTGAGAACTTTGCTGAGTTCTTGAAAGGCGGGATTAAACCGTTCAATGTGACCCACTTGCAGAATACATTGGTACTCAGCGGCGGCGTTGACTAGGGATTCTGCTTCAGCGATACTGGCGGCAATCGGTTTTTCGATTAAGGCATGAACCCCCGAACGCAGACAAGTCATCCCCACTTCATAATGCAGGCGGGTTGGTACCGCAATACAGACAGCATCAACATAGGGGAGTAAGTCGCGATAATCTTCAAAGAAGCGGACACGGTATTTACTCGCCGTATCCAAACCCCGTTCTACATTAATGTCTGCCACGCCTACCATTTCCACGTCTTTTAAAAGACTCAAAACGCGGGCATGATGCTGTCCCATGTTACCAACGCCAATCACGCCAATTCGGATTGGCTGCGGCAGGCTACGTTGGACATGAGTATCCAGATGTCTTTGATACATGCTATCTTGCACTCTTATATGCTCCTCCACCACGGGAACTAAGTCAATTTACTTATGTTGAGCCGCCTTAAACCATCCAGATAGTACCACAGCACCTTTAAATGTGAAGAATTCCAAAGATTGCCCCAATTTGCCAGATAACGGAAGTCTTTAGGACGGTCATTATGTTTTCATTGTGGGTTTAGAGCTACTTTAGGTGTAGGTAAATGTGTCAGTTTTTGGGTTGTCCATTTTTGGGCGGGGGTCAAAACTTGCACCAGAGGAGGTGAAGATGTCGAAAGCCGTAGTTTTATTGTCCGGAGGATTGGATTCATCTACAGTCCTCTATCAAGCTAAGGCAGATGGCTATGAGTGTTATGCTATATCCTTTGATTATCAACAGCGACATCGACGGGAACTCGAATCCGCGATCGCAATTGCTAAATGTGCTAGTGTCAAAGACCATCAGGTGGTAAGTTTTGACTTGCGCCAGTGGGGGGGTTCAGCCTTAACTGATGATACCCTCGATCTGCCCCAGGCGCGATCGCTCCAGCAGATGTCCCAGAGTATCCCTATCACCTACGTCCCCGCACGAAATACCATTTTTTTGAGTTTTGGGCTATCCTACGCCGAAGCGATGGGTGCTACAGCCGTCTATTTGGGGGTCAATGCGTTAGATTATTCCGGTTACCCCGATTGCCGTCCTGATTATATCCAAGCCATGCAGCAAGTCTTTCGCCTAGGCACAAAACAGGGGCGTGAGGGAGAACCGATTCAAATTATCACTCCGCTAATTCAGCTTAGGAAAACCGAAATTATCCAGTTAGGAAATAAACTTGGAGTGCCTTGGCAAGACACCTGGTCTTGCTATGCTGGGGATGAGATGGCTTGTGGTGTCTGTGATTCTTGTCGCTTACGCCTTGCCGCTTTTGCGGAACTCGGACTAAATGATCCCTTGTCTTATGCAAAATTTTGACCCTTCGCGAGTAAATGACTAAACCCGCCCCTACAATTGACATATAAATGCCTTAGGAGGGTTGTTATGAAAGCTAGGCAGCTTGTGAAAAGACTAGGGCAATTTAGCCGACGACTTAATTCCCGTTCTATCTGGGCATTCGTCGCCGTTGTCCAAGTTTTACTACTATTACTCATCTACTTAACTTGGCCCCCCACTCATTTAACCTTATTTGTTTCCGCTGACGAAGATACCGCTTGGCAGTCATTAATTACTGATTTTCATAATCAATATCCCAATATTCGGATTAATTTGAGAACAAAAACGAATCTGGCAGGTGATATTACCTATCGCCTTAAGGATGATTTTGTTAGGGACTGTCAAACAGGAAACTCGCTTTATGATTTAGTTTACACAGATATTATTTGGATGCCAGAGTTCGCGGCTAAGGGGTGTCTGGTTGATCTATATAAATGGACAGCTAGAGATACCCTAGTCAATGAAGGATTTTTACCGAGTACAATCGACGCAGGAGAATATCAGGGTAAGCTCTATCGGATGCCTTTGCGTTCAGATATCGGTCTTCTATACTACCGCAAAAATTTACTGGGTAATACTCAGCCACCTGAAACCTTACAACAATTAAAACAGCTTTCCCAAACCTGGAAAAATCAAGGGAACTATCAAGGTGTTTATTTATGGCAGGGATGGCGCTATGAAGGTTTGGTCGCCACTTTTGTCGAGGTATTAGAAAGCTATGGGGGATTTTGGATTAAACCAGACAGTTTAGAGGTAGGATTGGATCAACCTGAGGCTGAACAAGCTGTTCAGTTTTTACTCAATACAATTCGAGAGAATATTTCGTCTCCAGAAGTTATTTTATATAGCGAACAAGAATCATTGGACAGGTTTAATCAAGATCCCAATACCCTATTTATTCGACAGTGGCCCTATGCCTGGAACCAATTAGCTGATCCATCTAATGTCGGCGTACAAGTCTTGAATCTTTCATTCGATACCGATAAAAATACATGGGTTCCGAGTGGCTGTAATGGGAGTTGGGGTTTAGGAATATCTAAGAATTCACAACACCCAGATCAAGCATGGAAAGCCCTTCAATATTTTACCAGTCAAGCTGCTCAGAAAAAATTGATTTTGGAGCAAGGATATTTACCCAGTCGAGAAGCGTTGTATGATGACCCAGAGATCAAAGCCAAATATCCCTATTTACCGTCTTTGAAAGAAGCAGTCAAAAATTCAATATTGCGTCCTCCCATTCCTCAGTATGATCAAGCCTCTTTTATCTTACAGAAATATTTGAGTAAATTGATTACCAGAACCGCCCTTGCCCAACGAGTTGATAATAACGAGATAACCCAGTTGATGCAGGAATCCGCCGATGAAACGCGCCAATTGCTTAATTTGGAGATGTTGACGATTAATTGACCTGAATAAGTTTCAGCGCCCCATTTGTAGGGGTTTCCTTCAACTTCCTCCCATGAACAGAACAGTCCCTTGAGGAGACAACTGCCGTTGGTGCTGTTGGTAGGCTTGTAACCAGAGGACTCCTGATACTAATAAAATTGAGAAAATGACAAGATTTAGCATCATTAATCCTAGGGGAAGTGGATAATTTTTGGGTATGTCTGGATGAGGGAGGGGTTGTTTTTGGAGATACTGCAAAATAAACGCGGCATTTGGGGGTCTACGATGGACAAATGGTGCCATAAAATAGTCAAGCCACTCGGCTAAAGCCTCGGAAATTTTGTGAGTATGCTTGCGCCACATCAATTCACCTGTTTTATGGTTGGTTTCTAGTTCTAACGGATGTTTACCTGTCAGTAAATGGACAAAGGTACGTCCTAGTGCATAGAGATCGGATTGGGGAACCGCATTACCGTTGATTTGTTCTGGAGGGGTATAACCGGGTGAAAAAACCCCTTCTCCCATTACATCTTTTCCCATCAGTCGTTGGACAACTGTACCCGTCATTTGGCAAACTGTACCAAAATCAATTAGCACCAGTTGACCATTGGGTCGTAGCATGATATTAGAGGGTTTAATATCCCGATGAAAATATTGTTGTTGATGCAGTGTATCGAGGATATCAAGTAACTGTTTTAGCCATTCAATGGCTTTGGCTTCGGAAATGGGTTGATTATGTTTGAGCCATGATCGTAGATTTTCTCCCTCTACTTTTTCCATCACTAAGCAATGTAAAGGTCTGGCACGGCGGGGAACAGAAACGGTAAAATAATCGTCTTCGGGTTGAACTTTAGGAATGCCGGGATGGTTAAGTTTTTTTAAAATTTCGGCTTCTTGTTTAAATAGGCGAACTAAAGTGGAATTGTTCCGGGTTAAAACTTTCAGCACTTTATGCTTTGCCCCTTGAATTGCCGCCTCTGCTGCTAAATCCTGGACTTCAAAGATTTTGGTGGGATTGGGTGCCTCTAGGGGTCGAAGGGGTTTCAGCAGCCGATATCGACTGTTGATGGTTAATGGAGTATCACAGCTTTGGCAGTATTCCAGATAGTTAGGATTTTCCCGTTGGTCGCACTTGGGGTTGATACAGTAGATCATCGGATTTTTAGGATGGGTTTAGGTCTGACTTTTCAGGGGAAGTCTAGAAACCTGAGTCGGGGCGGGTTTAGTTACATCGGGTTGTAACCGAAAAGATAGTAGTGAAACCCGCCCCGACAGAGGCATCACATACCGTGAAAAAGTCAGATCTGTAGGGGTACGACATGTTGTGCCCCTACTCTATGTCGGATCTGTGGGTAATTGACAATTGACTTATTCTTGATTATAATTCACTAACTGTGGTTAATAAATCGCCACTCTAGGAACTCAGCCAATCAGCGTATTCATATTAAGAACTTTTACGGAGGTATTCACTTAGGGATTTAGTCGATAATCAGAATAACCACCAAAACCTGTATAGAGGCACTGTCCGATGATGATACCGTCTCTCCTGATTCTCGCGATCGCTCTCGTCGCCGTTTATATTCATACCCATGTTACAGGGGAATTGGTGCAGGTAGGGGCAACGATCATTGCGTTACTTTGTCTGGTGTTGAATCTGATTTTAGCGCCACTAGCGATAAAATTTATAATTGTCGGGACGATTTTACTCACAGCAAAACGGACTTCATTAGCGCTTTTCAACTCGCTTCTCCAGTAATTCATCCTTTGTCCTTTGTCATTGGTAAGGGATTGAATGTTGTTTATGAAATTTAATATCGTTGAGTTGATTTAGACCGATCTACTCAAAGGGGCTATAGGCAGGGTAAGCTCATCTAATTTGGTATAAATTGTACTTGACAAAAGTAATACTCATTATGGAGGAAGACGAAGGGGGAAAGCGATCGCGCCCCTAATGGGGTAAGCCACAACTGTGATCAGGCGGTCATTATGGAGGAAGAC
>NZ_JAVJZI010000031.1:0-88817 GCF_040223135.1 Coleofasciculus sp. G3-WIS-01 | reverse complement strand
TTTTTTTTTTTTTTTTTTTTTTTTTTTTTATTAAAAAATAAATATTTATCACTAATTTTTATTTTTTTTTTTTTTTTTTATATTTTTTTATTTTTTTTTGTGTGTTTTTTTTTTTTTTTTTTTTATTTTTATTTTTTTTTTATTGTTTTTTTTTTTTTTGGGTTTGGGTTTTGTTGTTTTTTGTTTTTTTTTGTTTGGTGTTTGGGTTTTGGGGTTTATTGGGATTTGATGATTGGTGATTGGGATTTGGGGTTTATTGGGAATTGATGATTGGGGATTGGGAATTGGGGATTATTGGGAATTGATGATTGGGGATTGGGAATTGGGGATTATTGGGAATTGATGATTGGGGATTGGGAATTGGGGATTATTGGGAATTGATGATTGAGAATTGGGAATTGGGGATTATTGGGAATTGATGATTGGGGATTGGGGATTGGGGATTATTGGGAATTGATGATTGGGGATTGGGGATTGGGGATTATTGGGAATTGATGATTGGGGATTGGGCGAAGCATTCGCGTTGCGATGTTAGTATAAAACCGATACATACGTGCGCGAATGCTTCGCCCCTACGAACCCCTACGAACCCCTACGAACCCCTACAAACCCCTACGAACCCCTACGAACCCCTACGAACCCCTACGAACCCCTACGAACCCCTACGAACCCCTACGAACCCCTGTTCCCTTTCCCTTACAGGATTACCGTAAAAATTGATCCTTGGGGTTGGTTGTCTTCGACGAGTATTCTACCATGATGCGCCTCAATTACCATTTTACAAAAGGTTAAGCCTAAGCCAATCTGAGAAACCCCACTCATTAAATCTCCCACTTCATATTTGTCAAAAATATGGCGCTTGCGTTCTTCACTGATTCCTGGCCCGGAATCAATAATCTGAAGCTGGGCTTTTGAGTTGGCAAAATCTGAGGATAGGGATTCATCGCGATAACTCACTCTGAGAATGACCAAACTTTCTGGAGGTGAGAATTTAATCGCGTTGGAAATTAAGTTCTCCAAAACCCGATGAAATAAATTCATATCGATTAAAAGAGACTCTGGGGATTCTCCTAGCTTGCTGATCAGTTGAATATTTTTCTGTTCAGAAATCGATTGAAACTGAAGGGTTACTGTAGACACTAATTCATTGAGATCCACAAACGTCCGATTCAAAACCATTTTACCCGAATCCATTTTCGCCAACATTAACAAATTATCGATCATGGAGTTGAGTTCACGACTGGAGTCAGCAATAATTTGCAATCGCTGTAAATCTTTAGCATTGGTGGACGTTTGCAATAACAAGTCGCTACAAAGTAAGATATTAGTCAGGGGATTTCTTAAATCATGGACGATCATATTCGACAGATCTTCCCGCAGACGCAATGTAGCTTCTAGGGCGTCATATTGCTGCTTGATGCGTAACATCGAGCGCACCCGCGCCCGCAGTTCAATTCCGCTGACGGGTTTGGTGATAAAATCATCAGCACCCGCATTTAGCGATCGCGCCAAGTCTTCTTTTGAGTTGAGTGCGGTTACAATAATCACGGGAACGTGTTTCCAATGGGAATCGGATTTGATCGTGCGGCAAACTTCAATCCCATTTAACTTAGGCATCATCACATCGAGTAATATCACATCCGGTTCAACGGAGTCAAGCAGGTTTAACGCTTCTTCACCACTTGAAGCATAAAATAAATCATACCCCTCTCGATATAGATGGGCTTCAATCACATCAAAGGCATTCGGATCATCATCCACGATTAAGATAGACGTATTCTGATTTAGGCTATGCATATATGTAGCAACGGTGAGGTAAGGATAGGGAAACATGAAAAACTTATATTATTTTTTGATTCTTGAATTCTGCCTGATTAGTCGTGATTAAATTCTGTAAATATTCCTCAAACCCTTACCTATAGACATAAGAATAATGATAATAATATCCGTTGACTTTAATTATTTCCCACCCACTTACCCTTTTACTCCCGATCAAGATATTGTTCAATTAGCGTCACCAAAATTTTCAAGCTAATCGGCTTCGCCAGGTAATCCGTTACCCCTGAAGCCAAGCATTTTTCCCGATCCCCAGGCATTGCCAAAGCGGTGACAGCAATAATTGGCATCCGAGGCAAATTCATGTCCGCCCGAATCTGACATGTTGCTTCTAATCCATCCATTTCTGGCATTTGAATATCCATTAAAATTAAATCGGGTGTATGCTGTTTAGCTTGTTGAACTGCTTCGATACCGTTTCGCGCTAAAATCACGCGAAACCCTTTACTGTGCAAATAATCCGTCATTGTTAAAATATTTGCTTCATTATCTTCTGCCAATAGAATTAACGGTAACTGTTGTGCCACTGGTGGATAATCACTCTGAGATGTTGGAGCAAATAACTGACTCAAAACAGACTGTAACTGGGGACGAGAAACGGGTTTAAGCAGATAGTCAGACGCCCCTAATTCTAAAGCTTTAGTCGGATCATCTACAACGGAAACCACCACCACTGGAATTGATGCCGTAGCTGGATTTCCTTTTAACTGAAGCAACACCTCCCAACCGAAAACATCCGGCAGTAAAATGTCTAAGATAATCACATCCGGCTTAAACTTATGCACGGCATCAATCGTACCTTCACCCTGAGGATGGATTAAAACCGTTACTCCTAATTCTCTCAGATAACGGGCAATATGGTTCGCTGAAGCATCCGAGTCTTCTACGACTAAGGCGTTGTGAATCGGAGGCAATTCTTTAGACACCAGTTTAGTCTCCCTCAGGGTTTGCCCTTTCAACTGGGTATGTTTCCAGGGAAGTGTCACAGTAAAGCAACTTCCCTTACCCACCTCACTTTCTAAAGCAATACTTCCTCCTTGTAATTCCACAATTCGCCGCACCAATGCTAACCCTAACCCTGTACCTGCATAGCGACGTGAGAGACTGCTATCTAATTGCACAAAGGGTTTAAACAGTTTATTCAGGTTTTCTGGGGCAATACCAATCCCCGTATCGGTAACACTAAACTGCAACTGTTCATTGTCCGGATCTGCCGTAACCTGTAACGACACCTCGCCACCGTCTGGTGTAAATTTTACCCCATTACTTAATAAATTCACTAACACTTGGCGCAGGCGTCGTTCATCCACTTCAATCTCGCTGACTACCGATGCAATTTGGTAATGGAGTTTAATATTTTTCTGCTGAGCCTGCTGTTTAATAAAGGTTAAACTCGATGTACAAAGATGGTTTACAGAAACCGGAGTAAGGGAGAAGGACATTTTCCCGGACTCAATTTTAGAAAGATCCAGAATATCATTAATTAAGTCTAACAAATGCTTGCCACTTTGTTCAATTGTCACCAGGGATTTTCGCTGCTTGGCGGTTAACTCCCCATAGACTTCTTCCTGTAGGGCTTCGGCTAAACCCAGAATCGCATTCAGAGGTGTTCGCAATTCATGACTCATACTTGCCAGAAACTCATCTTTTAAACGGGTAGCCCGGGCTAATTCAGCATTGGCTAAACTAATCCGTTCATTACTTTCGCGTAACTGTTTTTCTGCCTGCTTGCGTTCAGTGATATCATAAACTAAGGCACAAGACCATAATAGTTTCCCTTGGTCATCTAAGACGGGACTTGTGGACATATACGCCCAGATCTTGTTTCCGGCTTTCGTGCACAATTGCACCTCTTGTCGATGAACTTGGCTTGGATTGAGCTGGATAGGAAACGGCGGGGCAAAATAGTTATCCCCTGGCGTGATAAAATCCGTGATCGCATGTCCTAACATTTCCACTTCGGTATACCCCAGCATCCGTGCCATTGCCTGATTTATGTAGGTAGTATTTCCTTGGGCATCAATCACCCAGATTCCTTCTTCTGCGAGTTCCACAATTTGGGCATATCGCGTCTCGGTTTCCCGAATCTGACATTCTAACTTCTGGTTGAGACGTTTAATCTCATTCTCAGCCTGCTGACGTTCGGTAATATCGGTGAGAAAAACAATCACAAATGTGCCATTTTGGGTTTGAATCGTACTCAGCCCAACTTCAATAGGAAACTCACTCCCATCCCGATGTTTTGCATATAAATCATTAGATTTGCCCATAGATCGTTTACTAGGATGGGCGAGATAATTATCCCGATGATCACTATGGATGAAGTGATAGCGTTGAGGCATTAAATATTCAATTTTTCGCCCAAATACCTCGGTGCGATTATAGCCAAATAACTCTTCTGCTTTGGCATTAAAAATAACAATTTCTCCTTGGGCGTTGGTGACAATGATCGCCTCTGAAGCGGATTCTAAGAACGCCCGGAACTTAGCCTCACTCTCCCGCAGGGCGGCTTCTGTCGCTTTGCGATCGCTAATATCTTCCACAACCGCTAGGGCATAGTTTTGGTCATTTTCTGAATCCCGCACCCGCGAGATAGAAATATAAACCCATCGCCATTTTCCATCTTTACGAATGTAGCGTTTTTCCAGAGAGTAGTTATAAGTTTCCCCCGCCATCAACTGCTGTAAATATCCCTTATTTTGTTCCCGATCATCAGGGTGAGTAATATCTTGCACCAGCCGCCCCACTAATTCCGATTCAGGATAGCCAGTAATGTCACAATAACGTTGATTTACCCGCAAGAGTTCTCCCGAAGGCTTAGCAACAGCAATCCCAACAGAGGCTTGTTCAAAGATAGCGCGGAAGCGTTCTTCACTATCCTGTAATGCCCGTTCAGCCTGTTTTCTTTCCGTAATATCATGAATAATCGAAACCAGAAAAATCCGTCCTTGGATCTCAATCGGACTCGAATACACTTCCACCTCGCGAATCTCTCCCGACGCCAGACGGTGAGGAAAAACAAAATAGGTGCGTTCCTCTAATTTTGCCCGTCTCATCTCCGCCTTAACTTGAGAGGGGGGCAGACAATTGAAATCCGTAATCTTCTTGGTGATCAGTTGCGATCGCGAATAGCCATAAAAATCTACCGCCGCCCAGTTTGCATCAGTAATTGCACCCGTTTCGGCATCGATTAAGAGTTTAATCGCCTTACTATTCTCAAACATAGCACGAAAACGGGCTTCACTCTCTCCCAGGGCGGCTTCGGCTTTTTGTCGTTGCCATGCATTGGTTAAAATTTCACCCACGATTCTCAGCAGATGAATACAGCTATCTGACCAAATTTTTTCCTGGCGAAATGCATCAAATCCAACCCAACCCATCATTGTCCCTTGATAGATTAGGGGAACCGCGATATGAGAACATCGATGAGAGGCTTGCCAATAGTGCCGATCTAGGGTAGCTTGATCAGGTAGATGATTAATATTGGGAATATAAACCACCTCACCCCGTTGCAGTTGAGCAAATTCCCAAGGAAAGGTTGAGATAGAAACCTCTGGGCAGGCATGAATTTGGCGGTTGATTCCGGGTGTCACCCATTCATGAGTCATCCTTGCTGTCTGCCCATCCTGACTCATCTGAAAAATATAACTGGTATCCACTTGAGTGAACGCGCCAATTTCGGCTAAAGCCTGGGTGATTCCGGCTTGAATATCGGCAGATGCCAGATTAATGAAGCGAGTGGAAATAGTGGCAACGAGTTGATCAAAGTCTAATTGATATTTTAATGCCGCTTCTGCCGCTTTGCGATCGCTAATATCGGTATGTGAACCTACCATCCTTACCACATTACCCGACTCATCCCACAGGGCTTGTCCGCGATCAAGAATCCATTTATAGGAGCCATCTTTACACAAGAGGCGATGCTCACTACTATAATAGGGAGTCTTCTGGTCAAAATGGTCTTGAATCAACCCCATCACCCACTCTAAGTCATCGGGATGGACTCTTTTCGACCATTCATCTAGATGATTGGGAATTTCATCATCCTCATAGCCCAACATTTCTTTCCAACGGGGCGACAGGAACACTTGATTAGTTTTCACATTCCAATCCCAGATGCCATCATTATTCCCCCGCAGGGCTAAATGCCAACGTTCCTCACTAACACGCAAGGCTTCCTCGGCTTGTTTGCGATCAGTAATATCAGAGGCGATACCATCAAGTCGCAGGGGATAGCCATCCTCATCGTAAGTCACCCGCCCCCGATCGCAAAACCAGCGAATTTCTCCATCTGGTCGCTGAATCCGATATTCTAGGCTGTATGTCCCCTGTGCCAATAACTGTTGACGAAAGGTACTGACTTGGGCATAATCATCAGGATGAACCACCTCTAGCCACAGGTTGGGATGATCAAAAAAGTCTTGTACTGGGCGTCCATAAACCCTTTGTGTAGCTGGATTCAGGTAGAGTACCTTATGGGTAGTCGCACAGACTGACCAAACCATATCATCAAGGGCATTAAGAATACTATCTAAGCGTTGTTTATTTTGGCGCAATGCCACTTGCGTCCGCAATGCCGATATACCATAAGCTAGGTCATTTGCCAATTCTGTCAGTAATCTGACTTCAGCTTGATTAAAAGCATCGGCTTCACTTGCATAGATATTCAACGCCCCCAAACAGGTTCCTTCTACAATTAAGGGTAAGGCAATAGATGCCGCGTAACCTTGTTTGATTGCCGCATCTCGCCAAAGCTGATAAGTTGGATCAGTGAGAATATTTTGGATAATTCTGGGTTCTTGGGTGCGAATTGCTGTCCCTGTGGGTCCTGTGCCGCGTTGATTATCCCCCCAACTAATCTGTAAGGTTTCAATATAGTTATCCTCATACCCCGCTTGGGCAACTGGATGCACGGTTTTGGCATCATCGGTTTCAGCAAAACCAATCCACACACAACGATAGCCACCGAATTCCACAATAATCTGACAGATATTGTGCAGCAGGGTGGTTTCATCGGTAGCCAAGACTAAAGCTTGGTTACATTCAGAAAGGGTTCGCAGGGCGCGATTGGCGCTATAGAGTTCTTGTTCGGAACGCTTACGCTCTGTGATATCCTGAGTCACAACCATACCTGCGATGATTTCACGGGTCTGGTTTTTCACGGGTAGGGCATGAACGGAGAAAATACGATCCTGAAAGGGAATCTCACGGGTAACAGTTTCGCCCGCTAAGACTTGGCGATAGATGGGTTCTAGCTGGGTAGAGGTTTGGGGGGGAAAGCATTCCCAGATAGTGTTTCCTTCTAATTGGGTTTTGGATAAACTTACAGGGGCTAAACCACTCCCATCTGCGAGTAGATAGCGCAATTCATGATTAAATAGAAGTACCGCCCCATGGGGGAAGTTTTCAACGACTGCCCGATAGCGGGCTTCACTCTCCCGCCAACGGCGATCGCTCTTTTGTAAATGTTGTTCTAAACGGTAGGATAGGTAGGCGGCGATAGTGGAACCACCGATACCGATAATAGCTGCAAGTGCCAAGACAAAGCCAGTAAACTGTCGCTGTTGTTCTAATTGTTGGTTGAGTTGAGTCTGTTGTTGTTGTTCGATTGCCAGAAACTGCTGGATTTCATCGTTAACCTGATCCATGACTTGCTTCCCCTCTAGCAGTTGAGCGATAAATTCTGGGGATTCTATGGCGGTTTCAGGTTGGGAATTCACGAGTCGGAGATTGCGTTGTAGCAAGGTGATTCTAGCCGTGGCTAATTGGCGAATCCGTTGCAGGCGATGGGTTTGGGAATGTTCTTGGGCGACGAGTTGACGCAATTGTTCCAGACTTACCGGAATTTGGGCGATCGCGGATTCATAGCCAGTGAGAAAGTCTTGACGGCGGGTAATTTCATACCCTCGCACAGCGGTGTCGGCTTTGAGGAGATCGGAGTGTAAGCGTTGAGTTTCCAGACGCACCTGTTGAGTCTGTTGCAATCGAGTTTCGGCTTGGGCGGTTTGGAATTGCAACCAGCTAAATGTGGCGAGTGACGTGACTAGACAGGTGACAGGAATTGCCAGGATTAACTGGCGTTTTTGTTGACGGGAAATCGTGATCCGGCGAAATTGTCGAGGTTGGGCGGGGTTGCTATCCATGCTAGGTGCTGCATCCGAAAGCTGATTCAACTCATCTCTAGCATAGTGTAGGGGCGGGTTTCACGATTATCGTTTCGGTTGCATCCAGATGTGACTAAACCCGCCCCGACTGAGTTTTGAATGAACTGACAACTTCCCTATCTCCCCTGTACCCGGAGATTCTCCACATCAGCAGGGGTGATTGGAAAAGATCGCACAATCAGTTGGTTAACCTGTAGAAACCCTAACTCTGAACTAGATCCGACAACAACACTATCTCGATTCCAGGAATAGCGATCAGCCGCCTGTCATTTGTCAAAAATGTTTCACACCCTGTCAAAAGTGCCGTTGCTCCGTGAATTCCATCTGGCAATCTTAAATTAGCTACAGCACGCAGTCGTGCTGCTTCAATTAATACATCACGGTTCACCGGAACCACCGTAAGCACTTCTGAAGTTTGCAAAGCCTGTTGATAAGTGTTCTGTCTTTCTGTGTTGTCATCAATAAATGGTCTAACCAGAATCTCTGCTAAAGTCAATTCACTAGTAACTGCTCTTAAATTCCCTTCATCAATTCTTTCAAATAGCTCAGTCAACTGATCAACAAAGTCAGGGTAGCCTTCCAAGGCGTAGATAAAAACATTGGTGTCTAAATAAACTCGTTCTCCCTGGATGGCATTTAATAGGACCAAGTATCCCGCTCCTGACTAATAAAATTGTCGGCGGCTTCTGGTGTAGCAAAACTGCCTTTAGCTGTCCCAATCAAGCGGGTTAGAGATTGTTGCTTGTTTGGGGGAGTTTCTAGAATGATAATTACATCAGCTACAGCGCCAGGGGGTAGTTCATGGGAGTGAATTTCAATAATGCCGCCTGGTTTAACACAAACTTTTTGTCTCAATGCGTAGTTCATCTGTAGATCTCTACTTTTATCTGATTCGGCAAGAAGACCCTCGCTTTTAGCGATGGGAGCGTCAAATATAGTTCTAAGCTATCATGCTCACCGGATACAGTGGAAATCTTGGCAGAAGCCACGAAAAACGTCTCTGGCGAAGACAGCGCAACTACGAACTGGGTTCGATGCGGATCAGTTGTCCGTTGGCTTCATCGGTGAGAATATATAATAGTCCATCCGGACTTTGGCGCACATCCCGCACCCGTTGACCGATATCGATGGATGTCTCATTTACCACATTACTGGATTCATCGAGTTCAATATGGCGGACATCGCGGGAAACTAGCCCCCCCGCAAATAAATCGCCTTGCCATTGGGGGACGCGATCGCTATCATAAATAACCAAACCCGATGGTGCGATCGCACGAGTCCAGACGAATTTGGGATCGACCAGACCCGGACGAGACTGCTGATCAGAAATAATTCCTCCAGAATATTCGCGGCTATGGGTGACGAGGGGCCAACCGTAGTTTTCACCCGCTTCCACCAGATTTAATTCATCGCCGCCTCTGGCACCATGTTCCGTAGACCAAATCTGATTGGTTTGAGAATCGAATGCGAGCCCCTGGATATTGCGATGTCCATAACTCCAGATGGCTGGATCAGCTTCTGGGGATTCGACGAAAGGATTGTCATTGGGTATTGTACCATCGTCGTTGAGGCGGATAATTTTACCTAAATGACTGCGGCGGTTCTGCGCCTGTTGACGGATTAGATCACCATCGAGTTGAACCGGTGGATTTCCCCCATCACCGATCGCGACTAACATGGTATCGTCAGGTAGCCACACAATGCGGGAACCGAAATGCTGTCCCCCTGATTTAAGTTGAGATACCTGGAAAATTACCTCTAAATCCTGGAGGGCGCTACCCTCAAATTTGGCACGGGCAACTCGTGTATGATTAGCTTGGCGCGTACCGTGGGAATAGGTGAGATAGACCCAAGAGTTCTCAGAAAAGCGGGGATGAAGGGAGATATCCATTAACCCACCCTGCTGCATTGCAAACACTTCTGGTACTCCAGGGATGGGTGTGGGATCGAGTACCCCATCGCGGACAATTCGCAGTTGTCCTGATCGCTCAGTAATTAGTATCGCACCATCGGGTAACCATGCCATACCCCAGGGATGATCTAACCCTTCAACAAGGGTTGTTTTCTGGAAGCCTTGAGGTGGGGCGACGGGATCTGTCGCATCCTGGGATGAGGCTGAATCCACCGATTCGGGTGGGGTTTGGGGAATGGTGGTGGTAAATGCACAACTGGTGAGGGTTACTAGCGCGATCGCACTCCCAGTTTCTTGGATTAGGCGAGGGATTTTGATAGTCATGGCGATTTTCCGTCTGATGTGGTGGTTCGCTAGAGGTGTTAAGTTCTTTCTTTTGGGTGTACCTCATCTGTTGGGGAAAGCGCAATGTTTAGCATAAGTTCCAAATACACTAGATCTCTAAAGGAGTCACAATACGGTGGTGGGCAATGCCTGTGTCAGTCCAGTAGGAATATTGTGTATCAATGACGATATTGTAGGTTGGGTTGACGAAAGGAAACCCAACCCAAGCCTGCTTGGGTGAACATTGTGCAGGAGTCAGGGCGGGTTTAGTTAAATCTAGGTGAAGTAAGAAACCATAATCGTCAAACCCGCCCCTACACAATCAAAACCTTCTCCTTCAGCTACTCGCGGGAAAATGTACGACAATGATAGAAGTATCTTGCTGTGTTCGTGCGATCGCCTCCGGTTCTCCTCCCAATGTAGGAATCGCCAAAAGGTAACTAGGATGGGTACTTGCCGTCAAAATCAATAAATCATGACGTTGCACCATCCGCGACACATTCTGCACAAAATTCCCCCGCACCTGTACCAACCCACTCGTACTTGCCAACCCCCACTCTCGCGGCTGACAGTCAAACTCACCCACTCCCGTCACCACAATCACCAATCGAAACGTCGCTTTCAACGCCGCCGCTAAAGTTTGCGCCAACATCACCGTCGGTTTAAACGTCACCGATACCGTCTCCTGATCCGTCGCCGCCAACACCACTCGTGCCGTATTCTCAATCGGCTGCGAGAATCGGGCAATTAATACCGGAACCTGAGAGCGCCAGATAACATTATCAATCACACTGCCAAAAAAGCTCTCACGAGTCGTAGAAAACCCCTTCCAGCCACAAATAATCAACGTCGCATCCCGTTCCGCCGCCGTGCGAGTAATCCCTCGGTCAATCGTATCATCCACCCGCCCAATCGGTTCCACCTTAGTTACAGCCCCGTGAGCAATTCGTTCAGCCACCGCTAAAAGTTGGCTTTGCAGCATCTTCGCCTCTGGGGAAATAGGTCCCGTTTTATCAGATAAAACATGCAGGGGAAGTAACGTTCCCTGCGCCGTTTTCGCCAAAATTAACGCCAATTGCAATAAATTATCTTCCGTCTTCGGATTCGCCACCGGAACTAACACCCGCCTTGCCAAAGATGGCGTTTTTGAAGCATTTTCCCGCTCCTGTTGTCCGTGGGGTTTCACCTGTTTTCCCCAGCGTTCGGTAATCCAAGGAGACGCCACACAGGTGACCAAAATCATGGCAATAATCCCATTTACCGTCAACTGATCCACCAGTTTAATTTCGTATGCTACAGTAATCGCCGCCAGAGTAGACGCCGCCTGTGCCATAGACAAACCAAACATGACCATGATACTCGGAAACTGAAACCCAAACAGCTTCCCCGGTACCCAAGCCGCGCCAAACTTACTCACCATTTCCGCGCCAATCATCACCAACGCCACTAAAATTGATTTCGGCTGCTTGACTAAAATTAACGGGTCAATTAACATACCCACAGAAATCAAAAAGAATGGCACAAATAAGGTATTACCAATAAACTGAATCCGATTCATTAACGGACTCAATTGGGGAATAATTTGGGTAATCGCAATTCCGGCTAAAAATGCGCCAATAATCGGTTCAATCTCAATTAATCCCGCCGTGTATGACACCACAAACAACGTCGCCAGGACAAAAATAAACTCCGCCCCTTCATCATGTCCAAATTGGTGAAAGAACCAGCGCCCCAGTTTCGGCACTCCCCATAACGTCGCCACAGTATAGATAGTCAGGGCGGGAATCAGAAACAACCAGAACCCTAGGGTCAGATTTCCCCCATGGGCTTTCACCACCACCGCCAAAACTAAGAGTCCCAAAACATTAGTAATTAGTGTTCCGCCCAAGGTTGTGGTTACCGTTTGTGTCCGCATTAATCCCAACTTAGTTAGGATAGGTAATGCCAAAAGTGTATGAGTGGCAAAACAGGATGCGACTAAAATCGACGCCAGCCAACTATATCCCAGAAGTAACATCGCCACCGTACCCAGAATCATCGGTAAAGAGAACGTGGCTAAACCAAAAATTGCCGCTTTATCGGCATTATATTTCAGGTCATCTAAACTGGTTTCCAACCCCGCCATAAACATTAAAAACAACAGTCCCACCGTTCCCAAGAGGATAATCGTACTATCCCGTTCCAATAAACCCAAAACATTGGGTCCGACAATCACACCCGCTAGAATTAAGCCGACAATACCCGGAAGTCGCAACCGTTCAAACAAGAGTGGCGCGACTAACATAATTGCCAAAATGGTTAAGAAGACGGCAACGGGGTCAGTAATCGGACTCGGCAGTAGAGCAACCGCACTCAGGCTAGGATACATCATAGAGGAAGACGTGTTTTGAGGGTGTAGGGGCGGGTTCCACGACTCATGTTTTTGGTGACCCTGATGTCACTAAACCTGCCCTATCTGAATTATGAATGATCAATGATAAAACGGATTAGGTGACAAATGACATCGCTGGTTTTTTAACAAAGAACAAATGACTAAGGACGATTAGTATGGCATATAGTGACTTCTGATGATCATTTTTATATCGATATCCTGAGTGCTATTGGTTTCATCTTGAGTCTCGGTGTTACTGTCTTCGGGAATCAGTTGATCGGGAGAGGTTTGAGAGGTATCCTGGTTAGGAGTAGAGTGCAAAGATGTCACGCGATCGCACATCGCTAAAGCTACTTCTGGAATCACCCAGGAACGGCAAATCGCGGCGGTTAAGCATAAACTGTAAATTAGACTAGCAGATAGGGGATGAGAGGGGAGCATGTCATCTTTGTAGGTTGGGTTGAGGAACGAAACCCAACTCCAGATTAGCCTGTTGGGTTTCGCTATCGCTCAACCCATGTTTGGCATTTAAAGTTTAATATCAATAATGACGAAATCCTTGTAGTGCGAGCATTTTGCTCCCTACCCATTCCCAATTTAAATGCGTGACAGCTTAGTTGCATTTGGGTGCAACGGTAACGATATAATCATTTTTAACCGGATTCAATGGTGGAAGAGTTATGACTCTGAGATTTATTAGCCCTAAAACAGATTTTGCCTTCAAGAAGATATTTGGGTCAACCGACAGCAAAGACATCTTGATTAGCTTTTTAAACGCCTTAATTTATGACGCCAATCCTGTGATTCAGGATTTAGAAATCATTGACCCTTATAATCCCAGAGATGTCGTTGATCTCAAAGATAGCTATCTAGATGTCAAAGCTTTGCTAGATAATGGCTCAACCGTATTAATTGAAATGCAGGTACTTAACGTGGCTTGCTTTGAAAAGCGCGTTATTTATAACCTAACCAAAACTTATGCGAATCAACTCAAATATGGGCAAGGCTACTCTTACCTGAAACCCGCCATTGCCTTAACCATTACCGATTTTCCCATGTTTGACCAAACTCAACGGTTCCTGACACGCTTTGGCTTAAAGGAAACACAGGAGTTATTTGATTATCCAGATCCGGAAATTGAGTTAATCTTTGTGGAATTACCCAAATTTACTAAAACTCTGGATGAATTAGACAGTTTAACGGATAAATGGATTTACTTTATTAAAGAAGCTCCCAGTTTGGAAGTAATTCCACCCACATTTAGTCAACTTCCAGAACTGGATAAAGCCATGAATATCGCGAATCAAGCGAATTTAAGTGTAGAGGAATTGGAAAAATTGCGTAAACAAGAAATGTTTCTGGAGGATCAACGGGGATTTATTATTCAGGCAGAGCAGGAGGGATTAGCCAAAGGCTTGGAGCAAGGATTGGAGCGAGGATTGGAGCAAGGATTGGAGCAAGGATTGGAGCGAGGGCGTCGAGAGGAAGGAATCCGATGGACATTACGTTTACTGGAGCGACAGTTTGGCTTAATTGCTCCAGAACTTATTAACCAGATTCAAAACTTATCGTTTGAACAAGTAGAACATCTCGGAAATGATGTTTTAGGGTTCAATAGTTTAGAGGACTTATCAAACTGGCTACAAGAAAATGGATAGATTGTTACGATTAAATCGGGCGCACGTCGG
The DNA here is from genome assembly GCF_040223135.1 of Coleofasciculus sp. G3-WIS-01. NCBI lineage: Bacteria > Bacillati > Cyanobacteriota > Cyanophyceae > Coleofasciculales > Coleofasciculaceae > Coleofasciculus > Coleofasciculus sp. G3-WIS-01. The sequence goes on along the minus strand of NZ_JAVJZI010000031.1, from coordinate 74,522 downwards.
TCATCCGTGTCAACTTAAGACTTTGTATGACTAGCGCTCAAAGTTTAGATCCCCCTAAATCCCCCATGCAAAAAAAGCGAAGCATCCTATGGCTTCCCCCTTCTTAAGGGGGACGGGAGGGGGATCTAAAGGGGGACTTTGATTACAGCAGTTTTCAAGTTAGTAGACTACAGACGATGATTGCGCCCAAAAGCAAGTCGATACAATTTTGTATTCCATAAACGTGAAAAGCGCTGTAATTTCTGGTTCCCCCCTTTTTCCCCCCTTTGTCCCCCCTTTCCAAGGGGGGCGAGGGGGGATAGGGGCTAGGGGGGATAGGGGCGAGTTCGGATCTCTTATTAAGTAAGGGTTTCAGCCTTAAGTTGGCACCAATGACGTCGGTGCGCCCCTACAGGTTTCCGACGTCTCCAATCGGGGATCTTGCTGGGAGACTCCCTAATTTAAAATAAAACTATGGCGGTGACTGAGGCTTTAGCGCTGTACAAACGTCTGCTGGGAAAAAATCATCCCGATGTTGCTACTAGCCTACATAATTTAGCATTACTCTACTCTTCTCAAGGACGCTACGAGAAAGCTGAATCGCTTTATCTAGAAGCTTTAGCCATTGTCGATCGCACGTTAGGCTCTAATCATCCCCATACTGTCACTTTCCGTGAGAATCTGCAACTCCTGCGCGATAGATTACGCCATTCTCCCTGATGGCGCTTATCGGCTGGCAAGATTTACGCCGTACATCACATACGATGGCAATGGTGCGTTACGCTACGAAGATCGCACCCTACTGGTGTGACCCACTTCATTTGGTAGATTAGCTTGGGTTCGTAGTCAGGGATGCGAGCCCTATCTTTTGTTGGGTTTCGTTCCAAGGACCCAACCTACAATCTATACCACCATTTTAGCTGGGTCACGCCACTACTGGCGTGGCACACCTTATTTGATGAATTAGAATGACGCCCGGAAACCGTAGGGGCGCATGGCGTGCGCCCGATTCAATGGTAAAATCTTTTCCACCATTTTAGCTGTGTCACGCCACTACTCACTCCTTGCTGAAATCCAAATTCTGTCAACTAAACCTCTCGTTCCAGGGTTTTTGCTCAGGTTGGCTGAGTCTGAGAGGGATTAACTAGGCTTTGACAATCATCAACGAGGCTTTGAACCTGATTAACGAAGCTTGGATACTCGTCCACGAGTCTTTATGTGTGGTGAGCGAGTCTTTGATTCTCGTCAGTGAGTCTTTGATACTCATTAGCGAGTCTTTGATTCTCGTGAGTGAGTCTTTATGTGTGGTTAACGAGTAGTTATGTGTGGTCAATGAGTCTCTATGTGTCCTCAGCGAGTTATTATGTGTGGTTAACGAGTAGTTATGTGTGGTTAATGAGTCTTTTAGTGTGGTCAGTGAGTCTTTGACCGTCGTGGGCGAGTTAAAGGACAGACTTCTGGTAGCTGAAACCCTATTGTAGAGTTGACGAAGCAAATCAAGTTGACCAATGGTAGAAAGATAAAAAATGGGCGAGGTATTACTGACAACAATCATCGCCAGTCGTTTACCTCCAAGGTTCTCAAATCTTGCCTAAAGTCCTCAACACCATAATGAATCGGTATTTGGCGTGACACAGCTAAAATAGGGCTTTGTTTGTAGTAAGTACAAAGAGTGCTTTAAAGCCTAGCTGGAGAGGGCTAAAGCCCTGACTACAAAACAAATCTATTCCACTTAAGCTGAAATAGGTTACTTCAATATCGGAAATTCTAAACGAATGGTTCAATCGACTCTCTATGTCAACCCAGCCACCGGGAAGGATACCAATACAGGCTCGGCGGATGCTCCATACCGCACCTTAACCCACGCCATCAGACAAGCCACCCCTGACACTACCATTTCCTTGTCGCCAGGGATGTACAATGCGGCTAACGGTGAGCAATTCCCGATTGTGATTCCCTCTGGAATCCGAGTCATCGGCGACGAACCCAGTAAAGGCAAGGATATCTCTATTGTGGGGAGTGGTGATTATAATAGCCCCAGTTTTGGCGCTCAATCCATTACCATCAGAGCCGATTCTCAAGCCGAATTGCGTGGGGTAACGGTGACGAATCCACTCCCCAAGGGAACCGGGATTTGGATTGAATCCAGCGCCCCAATTATCGCCAATACTACCCTAACCCGTTGCGGTCGTGAGGGAATCTTTGTCACAGGGACGGCAAAACCCGTAATTATGGATAATGAACTAAGCGAAAATGCCTCCAGTGGTATCTTTCTGGTGCGAAATGCCAAAGGGGAACTGCGGCGCAATCGCTGTCAAAGCACGGGGTATGGCATTGCCCTGAGTGATAATGCGGCTCCTTTAATTGCGGATAATACCTTAATCAATAATAAGGCAGGAATTGTTCTATCTCGTCAAGCTCAACCCGTCTTGCGGCGTAATCGGATTGAAAATAACACCGATGGGGGGCTAATTGTCAATGGGTCTGCCCAACCCAATTTAGGTAATCGCCAAGACCCAGCCGGGAATATTCTACAAAATAATGGCAAAATTGATTTACAAAATAGTACGTCCTTAACCTTGGTTTCGGTGGGTAACTTGTTAAATCCTGCCCGTATTTCCGGTGCGGTTACCTTTGGTGCAGCAGAGGTTCCCGCATCAACCCTGGGTCCGACTCAGTTTAGTGATTTGGGCAATCATTGGGCAAGTATATTTATTCAGGAATTAGTCAAACGGGAGTTAATTAGTGGCTTTCCTGATGGCACATTTAAGCCCGAAGCAAATATTACCCGTGCCCAGTATGCGGCGATTCTTGCCAAAACCTTTAACTTACCCCGCCAGGTGGGGGCGACATCTGGGTCATTTCGCGATGTGGCGGATAACTTTTGGGCGGCGGCGGCGATTCGCAAAGCGGCGAGTATGGGATTTATCTCTGGATTCCCCGATGGTACGTTTCGCCCCCAGGAAAATCTGACGCGGATACAGGCGCTGGTATCTGTGGTGAATGGGTTGGGATTAGGGGGCGGTAATCCTAACCTACTTTTGTTTTACCGCGATCGCGCCCAGATTCCCAGCTATGCTACAGATGCCATGGCTACGGCGACACAACGGCAATTGGTGGTGAATTATCCCCGCCCTGAAGAACTTGTTCCCATGCAAGCCATTAGCCGCGCCGAAGTCGCCGCCTTAATTTACCAGGCGTTAGTCTCAACTGGCGAAGCCTCAGCTATCACATCCCCTTATATTGTCAACCCGGAGGGTTATGTTCCCTCGTTTAGTGATATTCAAAATCATTGGGCGGCTGATTTTATTCGCCCCCTCGCCGGATTAAACTTGATTAGCGGCTTTGCTGATGGTAGCTTTAAACCGGATGCCCCATTAAATCGGGCGCAATATGCGGCATTAGTGGTCAAAGTCTTTAACCCCACACCCATCCGCCCCGCCACTCAATTTATCGACGTTCCCACCAACTTCTGGGCGTCAGCCGTCATTACTCAAGCCTATCGCGGTGGCTTCCTCTCCGGCTTCCCCGACCAAACTTTTCACCCCCAGCAAAGTTTACGGCGGGTTGAGTTGATTGTCTCCTTAGTCCAAGGGCTGTCTTTACCGGAGGCAGAGGAAAATCTCTTGGAAATTTATCAGGATCAAGATAATATTCCCCTCTATGCCAAATTTGCTGTAGCGGCGGCTACTCAAGCCGGCATTATCGTCAATTATCCCCAACCCACCTGGTTAAACCCAAAACAAGCCGCCACTCGCGCCGATGCCACGGCGTTTCTGTATCAAGCATTGGTGCAACGAGGGCGTGTCAATGCTATCAATTCCCCGTATATTGTTCAAGCATGAGGATGAGGAAGCGCAGGGACACAGGGAGGTAGGGAGGCAGGAGAACATACATTCGATTCGTATCGTAGTATCGTAGGGGCGAAGCATTCGCGCACAGATATATCGGTTTTTTAATCAAGTTTCAACGCGAATGCTTCGCCCAATAACCAATGTCCAATGTCCAATGTCCAATAACCAATGTCCAATAACCAATTACCAATAACCAATGTCCAATAACCAATGTCCAATGACCAATAACCAATGACCAATGAGATAGATTCAGCTATTTTTTATGCCGTGGAGTTACTCAGTCACTATGGATTTGAACTGAGGGGATATTCTGCGACAGAATTAGTTGAGTTTTGGTTGGAGGAGTATCCCGCCCAATGGATTCGTTTAGCGGTCATTGAAGCCTTGTATCAGGGACGGTATAAGGCGATTTCCGTTGAGCAAATTTTAGCCGTCTGGGGGCGACGAGAACAGCCTATCTATCGATTTAATCATGAGTTTGAACGGTTGATTTGTCGCAAACTGCCGCAAGATTTGAACGCCCCCATTGATAGGAATTCCGAATCGATGTCCTTGATGGGGAGTTTCCCGGATAGGTTTGAGTCAAGTTCTACGGTTGAGGTGGCACAGTCAGAGGAGTTTGTTGTCACTCAATCGGAATCCGTTGAAGCCCTGCCGCAAACGCCCGCCCAGACTGAAACGGAAATGGAACTGACGGGGGAGTGCGATCGCACACTTCCAGACATACAGTCTCGTGATTATACCACTCTTCCTGAGCCAGTGGATGGGTCACGTCGCGAAGCGAAGCAACACCCCATTGATCAATTTACACCACCGCCCGATGATTCGGACTTTTATCTGAAACTGAAACAAGTTGCCCAGCCGCTAGAGTGTCAATCCAGTAATACAGCACTTTCAAGTAATTAAATCGGAATTTCGATCACAAACTCTGTTCCTTTACCCAGTGATGAATTACAGGTGAATTTTCCTCTATGTTTTTCCACAATAATTTGATGACTAATTGATAATCCTAAACCCGTGCCTTTTCCGGGTGGTTTTGTGGTAAAAAAAGGTTCAAAGATTCGCTGTTTGAGTTCTGCATCTATTCCCGGACCGTTATCAATAATACGAATAACGGCACTCGCCCCCGATTGCTGATTATCAATTAATTCTGTGCGAATCCAGATAGATGGCGTTATCGTTTGCTCACTATCCTCATTAGCGGGTTGAGAACGCATGTCCCTGAGGGCATCAATGGCATTGCACAGCACATTCATAAAGACTTGATTTAACCCACAAGGATAACAAGTGACTAAAGGCAGTTTACTATAATCCTTGAATACTTGAATCTCTTGTTTGTTTCCTTTGGATTTCAAACGATAGTAGAGCATGACTAGGGTGCTATCTAACCCTTGGTGGATATCTATCGATTGCTCTTCGTCTGATCCAGATAAGGTTTTGAGGGAATAAACAAGTTGGCGCAAACGTTCAGCCCCCATTTGCATTGATGACAGGGTTTTGGGAAAGTCTTTGATCAGAAACTCTAGATCAATTTGTTCAGCTTCCTGTTGAATTTCTGGTGCAGGTTGGGGGTTATATTTGCTGTAGAGTTGGAGTAACTTTAATAAGTCGTTGGTATATTGTTGAGCATGGGGAAAATTGTTACATAAGAAATTAACAGGATTATTAATTTCGTGGGCAACTCCAGCTAGCAATTTGCCTAAAGTGGAAAGATTTTCTTTTTCGATGAGCTGTTGTTGCGTGCGTTGCAGTTGATTTAATGTCTCCTCAAGTTGTTCAGCTTGGGCTTTATATTTTGCTTGCGATCGCTGCAAGGATTCTTCGGCGAGTTTGCGCTGGGTGATATCTGTGACGAATCCTTCATAGTAGAGTAATGTCCCTTCGCGATCGCGCACCGCCCGAGCATTCTCACAAATCCAGATGATCTGCCCATCTTTGCGATACACCTGGGATTCAAACTCCGTAACTGCATCGTGCGATCGCAGTTTCTCAATGAAGTCCCGACGCCGATTCGGACTAACATAAAGTTGTTCTTCAATGTCGGTTAGCTCCTCCAACAGTTCCCCTGGCGATGCATAACCATAAATCTTTGCCAACGCTGGATTACAGTCGATAAAGTGCCCGTCTGGAGTCGTTTGAAAGATACCCTCGACGGCACCCTCAAACATACTACGATACTTCTTTAGGGCTAACTCCATATCTTGATATTCTGGAATTTGATCAGCTAATTCCTCATTCAACGCTTGTAACTGCCGAGTTCGCTTAACAAAATTAGGGGACAAAGGCTTGTCCGACTCCGACCAATCAGATGGACTGTTCAATAAACGGTCGCTGCTGGGAAGTAACATGGGGGCGTTGCTAAGCATATATGGGCATTACTACTAGCTTCTAGGATTTGGATCACTCCTTCAGTGATATGTCGTCCGGAATACTTGTGATTTAAATCACTAATTCCAGTGATATGAGTTCCAATCAGCCCTAATCATTTTGATTGCCCTTGATTGTACGTACTGTTGCTAAAAATTGACTCAGGAACGGTAACCCGCCAATAGCCGGTAAAAAGTAACGCGAGGTACACAGCAATCCCAAAGCGGCGGCGGTTGGGGGGTCTAAATAGTCTTGATAAAACAACACTAATGCTGCATCCCTTGTGCCAACTCCGGCAAAGGTGAGGGGCAATAATCCGGCTAAAATAGCGAGGGGAGACAAGGCTAGATTCACCAAAAACGGAGTCGTCGCCTGAAGCGCTAGGATAAAGAACCAAATTTGTAATAAGTGTAAAAACCAAATAAAAATTGACGTTCCGGCAACTTTTACGAGTTGACGTTTATCGCGCCAGAAATAGTCATGCATATCGCCCCAAGACCCTTGCATCGTTTCTAATTTGGCACGCATTTTTTTAGGGGCAATCTTGCGAGCCACGATGAAGAATAAATAAGCAAATTTTCGAGACGACAACAGAAAAATTCCCAGAACCAAACCGATGCTCACCGCCATTGTCATGATCCAAAATAGCCAATCTTTCGGGTCATAGAGCAATAAACCAAAGACACACCATAACAGCAGGGATAAAAGATCACAAGCCTTCTCAAAAATCACCAGTGATAACGAAAGAGTCCCACTTAAATGACCGCGCTGTTTCATGAAATAAGCTTTGGCAATATCTCCCATCTTGGACGGCAGTACCATATTTAAAACACTTGCCGCTAAGATTAAACGATTTGCCTCAAAAAAGCCCAAGCGAGAGCCACTGGGCATCAATTGTTGCAACCGCCAAGACGTGAATAACGTCAGGGGGACAACCATTCCCAGACTCACGGGCATCCAGACGCGATCGCTATTTTGAAAAACGGCAACGAGTTCAGGAAAATCAATTTTTGAGTAAATTATCGCCAGGATAATTAGACTGACAGCGATTGAAATTAGTCGTTTCATGAATTAGTCATTAGTCATTGGTCATTGGTCACAGAACAGTGAATTAATCATAATTCTAAAATTTCCGATCTAATCGCAGCCATTCATAAGCATCTAGTTTCTTAACTTCATTCGTTAAATCTAGCCAGGGCTGTAATTGCCCCCGTTGAAACGTGCGACTCATGACCACATAAATCGACGTTTGGTCGCCCCCAATCCCCGCTGCGATCACATCTTTCCAGGACTTGCCTTGCAACTCATCGCTGACCTGCCATTGTCCATTTTCCCACTCGAAAGAGCGCCGGAAATGGAACGGCGCTTTTTGCTTGCCTGTAATTAGCATTTTTTGTAAGAGTTTGCGGATTAAGTTAGGGAAGAAGCGACCCACTGTCAGCATGACGACTCGCAAAATTAGTAAATTTATGGGAGTCATTTGTTTCTGTTTTGCCCATCCCAATTCTCCTTCAATCGTAATTTCATTTTCCTCAACCTTAACCTGATAGGTATCGACTAAATGACCCACAGCATTTTTCACCTTTTTCCCCGTTGACACTTGCAAGGAAAATTGGGTATCAGAGGCGACTAAACGGTTATCTTGAAACAGTTTAAATACTCCCCCTTTGTTTAAGGCTAAATACAGTTCCGTGTTTTGGCGGCGGTCAATTAAAACTTGCGCCTCCCTAAACCAAACTCGACCGGGAGAACGGGGGGTGGGATCAGGTCGAGTTGGCACAAAATCTCGCCATGCGAGGAGATAGTTCCAGGTATGGTGACCGATAATGTGATCGTCAGCATAGCAGGGAGCTAGTCCCTTTGCCAGTCCCACTAGGACGCGATCATTAATTTCTAGGGCTTGGGGATACCACTGTCCCACCAGTTCAAAGCCATGGGGAAAGAAATTGTAAGTATTGCGACTGGTATATTCTCCTCCATAAGAGCCATCAGGATGCACAAATTCTGCCGCTAAATCAACCGCTTTGACTAATGCTTCTTTGAGACGGGGATCAGGTCTGAGTTGATAAATCCGCGCTAAACAAGAAATCGTTAACGTATGGTAACCGGGGTCACAGCCTTCGTACTCAATAAACCAACCTTCGGGATTTTGCCAAGATAATACTTGTTCTAAACGTTGTACTCTGGCTCTATCCCACTTCGTTGTTTGTAATAGATTAGACAGTAAGTCTAAACACAAAACAATTAACGCTTGGTGATTAGTCAGGCGTCCACTTTCCTGATGATGAGCTAGCCAATCGGCTCGTTGTTCAAAAAACCTCAGCGCTACTGGGTTATTTAACCCTAATTCTTGATAACTGTCAATACAGGCAAGCAATGAAAATGCCGCTGCGCCTCCGGCTCGTTCATAAGGGAAATAGTCATCACAAGACCCATCAGGATGGGCACTTTTAGCCCCATAAAGAATTCCGGCTTCCACCCAATCTTGAATCGCTCGTTGTTGGTAGAAAGGGTTATCGGATAATCGGGTATTATATGCCAATGCCAGGGGCAGAACAAACTCTTGAGCCATTCCGCTAGGAAAGTCAATAATTTTATACTGCCAGAAGTTCCGGTCAAAACAGCCATAAGTGGGACTGTGTGGGTTGCGGTCTAGCAGGGTGAGAAGTTTGGGAATTTGGGCAAGGGCTTCGCGGGCAAACAGGTCTCTATTCATTGTAAATAAGGGAACAGGGATGTCATTTGTGATTCGTCCTTTGTCATTCATCATTTGTTATACTCGCTCTTGCAGAAGCAAGCTACGTCTTTCATCTTTTTCGTTTCATCAAAGCCTTTTACTATGCCTTTATTGATGATTTATAATTTCTGTTTAATGTACTCTTCAATATCGGCGCGTCGCCGCCGCAGTTGGATATCTTCTAAAAGCTTGCGATTTACCGCCATCAAGTCAGCAATTAATCCAAACATCAACAGTTGAAAGCCAATCAGAATGAAAATTGCTGCCACAATTAAGCTGGGCGCACGACTTCTATCGGGATCGAATACCCACAACCAACGCACGCATAGAATCAACCCCAAGCCGAAAGGCACTGTCCCCAGGACTGTGAAGAACTGGAGCGGTTGATAGGTCATGAAGATGCGAATAATAGTGAGAATAGAGCGCTGAATATAAGCCGGAATACTCTTGACTAAACGGGAAGGGCGCAGGTAATCGTTGGTTCGGATTGGCACCGAAGCAATGGCTATGTTTTTCTGTCCCGCCTGAATAATCATTTCTAAAGTATAAGTATATTGGCTAAAGACATTCAGTTGCAGCGCCGCATTCCGACTGATGGCGCGGAAGCCACTCGGAGCATCCGGGATATTCGTTTTACTCGCGATTCGTACTACCCAGCTTCCTACTTTTTGCAAAAACTTTTTGGCGGGGGAAAAATGCTTAATTTGCTGGATGGGTCTGGCACCGATGACAATTTCTGCCTGACCTTGTAAGATAGGTTCAATTAGCTTAGGGATATCTGCCGCACAATACTGATTATCGGCATCCGTATTCACGATAATATCAGCTCCCGCCTTTAAACAGGCTTCTATCCCCGCCATAAACCCCTTAGCTAAACCCTGATTGTGATCAAAGTTAACAATGTGATCCACGCCACAGGCTTTAGCAACTTCAACCGTCCGGTCAAGACTACCATCATTGATAATCAGCCACTCGACTCTATCGACTCCAGGAACTTGACGGGGGAGTTCGGACAGTGTTAGTCCTAGAGTGGCTTCTTCGTTGTAACAAGGAATTTGGATAATTAATTTCATTGCACTTATCGCCAAAACAGTTGACTCATAAGATTAATAACTAATATCATGTTTATCTAAACCGTTATCATTTCCTTCTCCCTTGAATCCTGGCTATTTTCCTGGAAATCTTCTGCTCTCTGCCTTGTTTCAACTATTTTGTTGGCTCTGTGGCACTAGCTTGCAGCCAGCCCCAACGCAACACCCAAACCCCTGCTCCAATCAACAGGGCGGCTAAAAGTCCACCCACCCAAATCGGGATACCCACAGCAGGCAATACCCACCACCACACTGCCACAATATGTAACAATTGAGCGCTGGTCATTTGGTCACCGGGCGGTGGTTCTCCAACTTGCCCTAGGACATCTCGAATATTTGTACTTAAAGCACTGCTAACCTGGCGATAGGCGGCGCCCCAAGCATTGAATAAGGGGGCATAGCTGGGCGAATCCCATAACGCTCTAGCACGGTTGATATATCCTCCATCTAAGGCTTCGGCATAGTAGCGTTGGAAATACGATACCAGGGTTGGGGCGTTGGCGAGGAATCCAAGTACCGTCAAACCAATTAACCACTTCCACCACTTTTTCCCAATCAGCGCGACTAGCGCCATCAATCCTGGAAGTGCGGGAACTAAAAATCGAGGTCCCCAACTCCAGCCGCCAAATTCCCAAAAGGAATGGAGTAGCCAATACCCACCAAATATACCCACAATGGCTAAGGCTTCTAGGGGTTTAGTTTTGAGGGCTTTACGGAATCCAATAATTGCCAGAATTGTCGGTGGACAGTACCAGATTAACCCCCCCCCGGCGCCGGGACTCAAGATCAAACCTATAAATCGTTCTAGCATTCCATCCAGGGTAAATTTTGAGGCATTTTGTCCACTGGATAGTAAACTACCAAACCGCAGGTAATTGTAAGCCATGAACAGCATGAACCCCATAATTGTACCGAGTAGGGGACCTAGAGCATTTCGCAGGGGATACCGCTTGAGCAGGAGATAGGCGGACAACACCGGTCCAATGACAATACCCGCAGGTTTAGCGGTCAAGGCTAAGCCGGAAAGAATACTCGCACCCGCATGTTCACGACTGGTTTTTCCTAGGGCAAGATATAGACTGGAGGCGGTGATGAATGAGAGGAGGGGTTCGGCAAAGAACTCTCTGGAATAGACCAAGGCTGTCGTACCCAAGGCAAAACACAAGGCGGCTAAGTACGCACCCGTGCGACTGCTTCCCAAGCGCAATGCCAACAAAGCCACAAGTGATGTGCTTAAAGCTGTTAATAAGACCGATACCACTAAGGCACAAACCGCCGCTGAATAGTTCGTCGGTATATTGAACCAGTGACCTAAAACCAGTCCCACGGCAACAAAGGGTGTGGCAATAATCGGTAATAATGGATATCGAATTGAGTAATATTGCCCATCGCGACCTAATGCTCCGGAACCGGGCGGCACGGTAAAATCAAATTCGGTAACTAATGATTTGGAAACATCCAGCATGTCATTGCCATCAAAGCCCCAAATCCCCGGTTTGAGAAATGCCAGATATATTAGCGCGATGCCAATGGATAGGGCGAACGCCATTTTCCCAACCTGCTGATGAGCGAGTTGTCGCTCTTGAAGGGTGGAATCTTGAATCTCGCTGGGATTTACCATAGTATTTCTAAAGTATTCTGGTTATTTTTATAAGTTATTTTTGATTACGTCGGCTTACCCATTACTGCTTATTTCCTGTAGCTTTTCTGGCAAACCAACTCCAGGATTGGCGTGGGACGGAGACTCCCCAATTTTCTCTCAAGAGATTCTAGTATGACAAAGGCATGACACCAAGAGCAACTTATCAGAAGTACAGACAATGGAGTCAATAGATATGAATCAACAGGTTGCCTTTATCGGACTCGGCGTTATGGGCGGACCGATGGCGGCAAATTTGGCGCCATCGGGTTACTCGGTGAAGGCGTGGAATCGAACGCCTAACCGTCCGGGTGTGGAGATGGCGGCTCAGGCTGGGGTATCGGTGGTGTCTTCGATTCGTGAGGCTGTCGAATCGGCAGATATTGTCTTTTCTTGTGTGAGTGATGTTCCTGATGTCAAAGAGGTTCTTCTGGGAACGGGAGGGGTTGCCGAATCAGCGCGTCCAGGTACGCTGGTGATTGATACCAGTACGATTGGTCCAGAGGCGGCACGTGAAATAGGCACTCAACTGCAACAGCATAACTTGCGCTTTTTGGATGCGCCCATTTCTGGGGGTGATATTGGTGCAAAAAATGGCACACTGACGATTATGGTTGGCGGAGATGCTGAGGATTTTCAGGAAAGTAAACCGTTGTTGGAGGTTTTGGGTAAAACCATTCGCCTGTGTGGCCCGATGGGGAGTGGTCAAGCGGTTAAACTTTGTAACCAGGTTTTGGCGGCGGTTCATGGGGTGGCGTTGTGTGAAGCGATGCAGTTGGCACAGCACCAGGATATTGACCCGAACTTAATTGTAGAGGTTTGCAGTACGGGGGCGGCTGGTTCTTGGGCGCTGTCGAATTTGGGACCGAAAATTGCGGCGTCGGATTTCCAACCGGGTTTTATGATTAAGCATATCCTTAAGGATTTAAGGTTGGTAGCCGAGACGTTAAATTCATCGGGTCAGGAATTGCCAGGAGTGGAACTTGCTGAGCGTTTGTTTAAGATGGTTCAAGAGTTTGATGGTGGTACGGGAGGGGAACAGGGCACTCAGGCAATGATTCGCGCTTATCAGAAGTCCGATTAGGGGAGGCAGAGCCTCAAGATGGGCATTCCCAGGCAGAGCCTGGGAACGAGGGGGAAAGGCAGAGGTCTCCAAGGGAATGAGCAAGGTGGGAAGGACATGCTAACTGTTGAGACGGACATGATGTAACAACCGTTAGCGGTCAAAAGTAGATGATTTTTTCTAGGGGAGGCAGAGCCTCAAGATGAGCATTCCCAGGCAGAGCCTGGGAACGAGGGGGACGAGGGGGACGAGGAGGGAGAAGGGAGCTTAGGGTTTAAAAGTTTGGATATGCAGTAAGATAGAAAGTTAACGTGAAGCCAAAATCAAGTGTAGGTATTAGAGCTCGAAAGGAGTAGGGGAGGCGGAGCCTCAAGATGGGCATTCCCAGGCAGAGCCTGGGAACGAGGACGGTAAGATAGAAGGTTAACGTGAAGTCAAAATCAGCAGTTCATCAATAGTTGTTATTGTTCCCATTCTTAACCAGCAATGAACTCAACTTTTACCCAATCCTTTGACTGGGATGCTTTAGCCTCGGAATTCGCCGGGATAGAAACGATTACTGAACCGACTCAGGTGGCTAAGTTATCTCTGGACTATTATCATTTCAGTCCGGTTCTGCAACCCCTGCTAGAGGATAAGCGAGGGAATTTGGTGGTACGCCCTCAAACTGAAGCGGATGTGCTACAGGTGGCAAAAATATGTGTCAAGCACAAAGTTCCCCTGACTATCCGAGGTGCGGGAACCGGGAATTATGGGCAATGTATTCCACTGCACGGTGGGGTGATTCTAGATACTACCCGGATGAATGGGATTCGTTGGATTAAGCCCGGTTTAGCTTGTGTGGAATCGGGGGTGAAGCTGGCGGCGTTTGATAAACAAGCGCGGAAAATCGGCTGGGAATGGCGGATGGTGCCTTCGACGTATCGTAGTGCCACGATTGGTGGCTTTATTGGGGGCGGAAGTGGGGGAATTGGTTCAATTAATTATGGGCAATTGCGCGATCGCGGCAATCTTTTGGCGGTGCGTGTGGTTACACTGGAGGATGAACCCCGTGTGATTGAGTTACGGGGAGATGATGTGCAGAAGGTGAATCACGCTTATGGCACGAATGGAATTATTACTGAGTTAGAAGTTCCTCTCGCCCCGGCTTATGCCTGGATAGAGATAATTGTTATTTTCGATAACTTTATCACGGCTGCCCATTTTGGTCAGGCTTTGGGGAATGCAGATGGGTTGGTGAAAAAGTTGATTAGTATTCATGCTCATCCGATTCCGACATTTTTTAGTGGGTTGAAGGAATATCTGCCCGAGGGGAAAGACTGTGCTTTATTAATGATAGCGGAGTCTTGTTTAGAACCGTTTCAGGAATTAGTGCGGGAGTATGGGGGGGAAATTACTTATCAAAAATCTGCCCAAGATGGGAGTAAAGGCGCAAGTTTAGCTGAGTTTACTTGGAATCATACCACATTACATGCTCGGAGTATTGATTCGACGTTGACGTATTTGCAAACCTTCTTTTTTACATTAGAACGGGTGGAGCAATTGTATGATCATTTTGGTGATGAAGTGATGATGCATTTGGAATTTATGCGGGTGAATGGTCAAGGGATTCCAGCCGGATTACAACTGGTTCGCTATACCACCGAGGAACGGTTAAATGAGATTATTCGCTATCACGAAGAACAGGGGGCGTTTATTGCTAATCCCCATACTTATATTCTCGAAGATGGGGGACGTAAGATGATTGATGTGGAACAGGTGCAGTTTAAGGAACAGGTTGATCCTTATGGGTTGATGAATCCGGGTAAGATGCGCGGGTGGGAGGAGAGATAAGGAGGGCGGGTTTTGTTGTTCCGTTATCGGTGAGGAGGGCGGGTTTTGTTGTTCCGTTATTCGGTGAATAGTTGAATTTAGTCCCTAAACCCGCCCCTACAATTGTTCCTAAACCCGCCCCTACAAATAAATTTATCTATGGATTGGGATTATATTATTTTCGTTTAAACGGGGATCATTTCCTTCTTTATTACAACTTTCTTTCATTCTGCCATTTGCCTTATAGTTTAATTGGACTAATTTAGAAGCCAAACACTAAAATGCACAGTTTTATTCCCCCAGAACGCTTCTTTCCTTATCTCACCTGGAGAGATATCCAAACTATGCCCGATAAGGCAAATGTGGTGATTATTCAACCTGTTGGCGCGATTGAACAACATGGTCATCATTTGCCCTTAATTGTGGATTCGGCGATTGGTGTCGGGGTTCTGGGTAAAGCCCTAGCCCAACTAGAACCAGATATCCCCGCTTATGCGTTGCCTAATTTATTTTATGGGAAATCGAATGAACATTGGCATTTCCCCGGTACGATTACTCTCAGCGCCCAAACGTTGCTGGCGGTGCTGATGGAGATGGCGGATAGTATTTATCGGGCGGGATTTCGTAAATTAGTGTTGATGAATTCCCACGGGGGACAACCCCAAGTGATGGAAATTGCGGCGCGAGATATTCATCAAAAGTATGGAGATTTTCTGGTGTTTCCGCTGTTTACTTGGCGGGTGCCAAATGTGGCAAAGGATTTAATTTCAGCCAAGGAGTTGGAATTGGGAATTCATGCGGGAGATGCGGAAACAAGTTTGATGTTATCCCTATTACCGGAACAGGTGAAAATGGAACGGGCGGTTGCTGAATATCCTAAAGGGTTACCGGAAGATAGTTTATTGAGTATGGAGGGAAAGTTACCTTTTGCTTGGTTGACGCAAGAATTGAGTCAGAGTGGCACATTGGGTGATCCCACACCCGCAACGAAGGAAAAAGGCGATCGCATCTTAGAGTCTTTGGTATCCGGTTGGGTAAGGGTAATCCAGGATATCTATAGGTTTCGCCAACCCCAGGGTAAGTAAGAGAACGTGCGATCGCGTCAGTTATGAGTTAGTCTGTCTCTGGATGTTCGGTGGGGTGAGGGGATGCGGGGGGATGGAATGGATTGCCTGAATAGTAATTGTGAGGTATCTCCTGAAGTGCGCCAAGAAATTGAATACACCTTATTATTACCTATTACAGAAATCGAGAAGCGGAGGAATAAAAGCGAATGGAAGAACTCATAACCTTAAAGGAATTTATCCAGCAAGGCAAAATTACGGAAGCCTTGGAACTTGTTGAAGAATTAGAGGAGATGAGCAAATCCGATAAAATCAATAAAATATTTAGCTATGGCATCATTTTATTATTGCATCTAATTAAAAAAGCGGCTGAAAACCGCACCACGAAATCCTGGCAGGTTTCTATATTAAATTCGGTTAAGCAAATTCAACGCACGAATCGACGCCATAAGGCAAAAGGAACTTATTTAACGGAAGACGAGTTACGGGAAACTTTACAGGATGCTTATGAATCAGCGCTGAGAAATGCAGCCCTAGAAGCGTTCAAAGGAATCTATGAAACTGAAGAAATCGGTGTCATGGTTAACCGGGAAGAAATTATTGAAATGGCAATGGATTTGATTCTAGAACGTCAATCGACTGATGGAATATCAGAATAGTAACACGAAGTCGCGATATCAAATTATGGGAAAGGGCGACCAGAGTCAATTGAGTAGACTACAGTTGTTCATTGGTGCGATCGCGTCGCCCCTACATGGTTGATCAGGTGTTTTTTCGAGGGTTTGTAGTCAGGGCTTTAGCCTAAGCATTTATCGGTTTAAGGCGGGGAAGCGTCTGTGCGGGCAGATTAGATTACTGTAACTCCAGAGGTGCAAGTGTTGGTGGATAATTAGTGAGATTTACCTGAAGCGTGTGACCCGATTCAGGATTAAATAGGATAAGTCACTAAAAATAGTAACCTTTCGTGTCTGACAAGTCTAAACCATCTCGTTCCCTTGCTGGAATTGCCTCGATTGTGGCAATTGCTACACTGATTAGTAAAATTTTTGGCTTAGTCCGTGAACAAGCGATCGCGGCGGCGTTTGGTGTGGGTCCGGTGGTGAATGCTTATGCCTACGCCTACGTGATTCCAGGCTTCCTGCTGATTTTACTCGGTGGGATTAATGGACCGTTTCACAGCGCCTTGGTGAGTGTGTTGGCAAAACGGGATAAGTCGGAAGCCGCCCCCTTAGTGGAAACGGTTACCACCTTGGTAAGTGGCATATTATTGCTGGTTACGATTATCTTAATTCTATTTGCGCCCACCTTTATCGATATCCTCGCCCCAGGATTAGAGGAACCCGCGCGATCGCTGGCGGTTCAACAGTTGCAAATTATGGCACCGTTGGCGGTTCTGGCGGGGTTGATTGGCATTGGTTTCGGTACGCTGAATGCTTCGGATCAATATTGGTTACCCAGTGTTAGCCCTTTATTTTCCAGTGTGGCGGTGATTGGGGGTTTAGGGATATTGGCACTTTATTCTGGCGGACAAGTTAATCAGCCTGAGTATATCCGCTTGGGTAGTATTGTTTTAGCCGTTGGCACTCTGGCGGGGGCGATTTGGCAGTGGGTGATGCAACTGATTGCCCAGTCGCGATCGGGAATGGGGCGGTTACGGTTACGGTTTAATTGGCAGCTTCCAGGGGTAAAGCAGGTGATGCGCGTTATGGCACCGGCGACGCTATCCTCTGGGATGTTACATATCAATGTTTATACAGATCTATTTTTTGCCTCATTTATCCCCAATGCGGCGGCGGCGATGCGCTACTCCAACTTTATTGTACTGACGCCTCTGGGGATTATTTCTAATATGATATTGGTGCCGATGCTGCCTGTATTTTCCCGGTTAGCGGCGCCGGAGAATTGGGCGGAGTTGAAAGTGCGGATTCGTCAGGGATTACTGCTTACGGCTTTGACGATGTTACCCTTGACGGCTATTTTTATCTCCCTATCAGTGCCGATTGTTCGGGTGATTTATGAACGCTATGCCTTTGGTGCGGAGGCTTCCCAGATTGTCGCCCCGGTACTGATGGCTTATGGATTCGGCATGTTCTTTTATTTAGCACGAGATGTTTTGGTGCGGGTATTTTATGCCTTGGGGGATGGGGAGACGCCGTTTCGGATTAGTATTGCCAATATCTTTATTAATGCCCTGCTGGATTATTTGTTGGTGAATGCTTTTGCGACACCGGGTTTAATTTTTGCCACGATTGGCGTCAATATTATTTCTATGGGCTGGCTGTTGTGGGTGCTGAATCGTCGGCTACATGGCTTACCCTTAGGGGAATGGGGAATGGCGCTGGTGGCGTTGGCGGGGAGTAGTGTTTTAGCGGGGTTGGGCAGTTGGGCGGTTAACTGGGGTTGGCAAGAGGTTTTTGGGAGTGGGAATTTACTACTGCAAGTTTTACAGCTTAGTTTGGCGATGTCGGTGGCGTTGGGGATTTTTGCGGTTTTGGTGACTCGGTTGAAGTTACCAGAAGTGGATATTTTAGTGAGTCGTTTGCGTCAGAAGTTGGGGAAATGAAGGGTAGGAGGGTAGGAGATTTTTAGGGGCTCTTTCATTGCCGTGCCCTTACTCGGTTTGAACAGACTTAACCTTCCCTAAGTAACAGCCACAAAGGAAATAGAAGCGAATGCTGTCTTCATCTAGAAGAGAGCATCTTGCCCCCGGCGCGATCGCAATACAATCTGATATCAGAAAATGCAGCACGCCAATACCAATCAAATTGATGCGATCGCGCTCCATTTCCCGATACAATATCTGGGCATTGTAGCAGCAAAAGGTAGGCATCATGGCACAAGCAACGATTGGCATTATTGGCGGTAGCGGACTTTACAAAATGGATGCCCTCAAAGATGTGCAAGAGGTACAACTCGATACCCCCTTTGGTAAACCGTCTGATGCCTTAATTGTGGGGACTCTCGAAGGAACCCCCGTCGCCTTTCTCGCCCGTCATGGGCGTAACCATCATCTCATGCCCACGGAATTACCCTTCCGTGCCAATATCCACGCGATGAAGCAGTTAGGCGTCAAATATCTGATTTCCGCCTCCGCCGTAGGTTCCCTCCAGGAAGCGGCAAAACCCTTAGATATGGTGATACCCGATCAATTTATTGACCGCACCAAAAATCGCGTCTCTACCTTTTTCGGTGATGGAATTGTGGCGCATATTGGCTTTGCGGAACCCGTTTGTAACCAACTAGCCGGGGTTTTAGGCGAAGCGGTGGCTAGCTTGCAATTAACCGATGTCACCCTCCATCGCGGTGGCACATACGTCTGTATGGAAGGACCCGCTTTTTCTACCCAAGCGGAATCCCATCTCTACCGTAGTTGGGGCGCAACGGTGATTGGGATGACCAATTTACCTGAGGCAAAACTGGCACGAGAAGCGGAAATCGCCTACGCCACATTAGCCCTCGTCACCGATTATGATTGCTGGCATCCCGATCATGACAGCGTAACCGTAGAAATGGTAATTGGCAATTTACAGCGCAATGCGACGAATGCTCAACAGGTGATTCAAGAAACCGTGCGGCGTATCGCCCAAAATCCGCCCCCATCCGAGGCACACTCGGCGTTAAAGTACGCGATTTTGACCCCCCTCGACAAAGTGCCAGAGGCGACGAAGCAGAAGTTAAGCCTCTTTTTACAGAAATACTTGTAATCTTTAGTTGTGCCAGACTGAGAAAGTTTGCGTAATACAACGTAATATGAACAAACGTAAACTTATACCCATATTTACGTTTCAAACTGTGTATGATGGTTTGTATGACCCAACTGTATTACAGCGGCATCAAAATCAAAAGATTTTCTCAAATCGCCGTTGTTACAGAAAGCCTCTGTTAGCTACAGGTTCCGATCCTGGTTGAGAGATGGTTAACAGAGGTTGGGTAAACAGGGTGCATCTACTATTCAGACTCAGGCTATGGTGGTTCCCTTTTAGATATTTTATGTCAAAGTTTTGTAATATAAAATAAATTTTTGGTAATACATTGGCTGGAGTGAGGGCAATCTCCCAGATCCAAAGTCTGAGTATATCAGATTCTGGGAGATTTAATTAATTAATATGATAAGCATAAAAAAAATCACTCACACAAAAGCTGACGTTCTTAGCAGTTTGGGTTAGGGTTGTATATTAAGAGAGTCGCCAACTGCTGTAATATTAATAGAGGATGGGAAAAAACCACAGCCAGGGTGTAGGCAATAGCAGTTGAGTCCTAGTCAGGAACCTCAGCCTAAAGGCATGAGGCTTGAAAGAGAAATCTAACAAGCCATTCTGACCAGCTTAAGCTTAAGTCTTAACTGACTACGTTATCGGCAAGTGTTCAAGACACGGGGTTTCCCACAACGGAGGAGTTCTAATGAGTAAAACACGCAGCTCCCGCCCAACATGGGAGAGAGAATATCTATGCGTGAATACCAAAAAACGGCGGCTGAAAATCCGACAAAGAGTAGGTTCGGAGCTAGCCAATTTTTTGAGGGAACGTGGCTATCTCACTGAAATCAACTCCCAGATCAGCAAAAGGATTACTCATAACGCACGCTACTGCTAGTACAAGATAGGTGAAGTGATCGCAACTAGAAAGCAGAGTAGGGGTTCAAAAGAATTGGTAAACGATGCTCAAATTAACAGCATCAAACGTTGGCAAAACCAAACGATGGCGTTGTTCGAGTTGACTCAATCTGAGAGACTCAACGCAGGAGATTTGACCACCGTAATCCGCGACTTGACAAAAGCCGCCGCCGATGCATTAGACGTTGAGCGAGTCAGCGTATGGTTGTACAATGATGCAGGTTCCCAGCTTAATTGTGTGGAACGGTACTATGAGGGAAAACACGATCATGGCTGGGACGAAACCACAGGGCAAAGCCAGGGAGAGGACATCAGCCCACCAGTATTACCAGAGAAGTGTTGTTGTCTCACCAATCCCCTATCCCTGGGGCGATTGGATGTACCGATCTGGCAGAACGAACAGATTATCGGTATTCTGAGCTACGAACAAAGGGTATCCAGTCTGAGGGAGTGGACACCCCAAGATAAAACCTTTGCCAGCGCGATCGCGAATTTAATTGCCCTGCGACTGGATCAATGGCATCACCAACAGGCAATGCAGGAGTTGAACTCAGGAGAAAGCCGTTACCGAATACTGGTTGAGACATCGGCGGATCTAATTTCTCAACATCGAACAGATGGAGTCTATTTATATGCTTCTCCTGCTAGTCGCACTCTCTTAGGATATGAACCCGATGAGTTGGTGGGACATGTCATTTATGAGTTTGTGCATCCTCAAGATGTAACCACGATTAAACCGATTTTCTCAAACCCGATTGATTGCCAACAACAACAACCAATTCGCTACCGCATCCTTCATCAAAGCGGCGATTATCGGTGGCTAGAAAGCACGATCAACCCGATACGCCATCCTCAAACCAATCAAGTAACCGAACTTGTGGTTGTCTCGCGGGAGATGAGCCAACCCCAGCCCACCGCCGAATCACGCCCCAAAGCCACACCTGACACCTTGAAGATGAACCCCTTAGCCGTGGCAAAACAGGCAAACCCATTTAAACCCTTGGGCTTGAGATCTCGCCTTTCCCGACTTACCCATCCCCCGGCGATGCCCACAACCCCCGCCCCACCCAGCCACAGCCGGATTTCCGCACTGGCGGCAGTGGTAGAAGATCGGCTGATGAGTGGCATGATGTTATTAGGGAATCAATCCCTCAACTCAGAATCTCGCCGCACCTTTAGCTGGGTTGCCAATGCCATTGCCGTTGCCATTGACCAATATTGGGCGCGATCGGAACTACTCAGCCGCCGCGAATCCTTGCTCTTTGGGCTTGCCAATCAAATTCGCAACTCCCTAGAACTCCATACTATCCTGGAAACAGCGGTAGAATCGATTCGCACCCTGCTCAAAATCGATCGCTGTCAATTTCTCTGGTATCGACTCAAAGCCCAAACCCCCCATTGGGATGTCGTCAAAGAAGCCAGAACGCCTCATTTACCCAGCTCTATCGGTCAACATTCAACTGAGCAAATCGCCCCCCTCGCCCAGCGGATTATTAAGCGCGAGGTGGTTCAGGTTGATGATGTGGAAACCTGTGATGACCTGATCTTAAAACAGTTTTTAACCCAACAGGGGTATACCTCAATCTTGTCCCTACCGATTAAAACCCGGGCGGGAGACATTGGCGCGATTAGCTGTATTCATGGAACAGAACAACGTCCCTGGGATAATAGTGAGGTGGAACTGTTGCAAGCCGTTGTCGCTCAACTAACAATCGCACTCGATCAAGCCTCCCTCTACACCCAAGCCCGTGAAAGCGCTGAGATTGCCCAAGCCCAAACCCAAGAACTTGAACAAACCCTAAACCAGCTTCAAGCCACCCAAGCCAAACTCGTACAAAGTGAAAAAATGTCCAGTTTGGGACAATTAGTGGCAGGTGTGGCACATGAACTAAATAATCCAGTTAATTTTATTCATAATAACCTGACCTACGCCAGTGCCTATTTTTATGACCTCTTGAGTCTGGTACGTCTTTATCAAGATAATTATCCCAATCCGGCGGCTCTGATTGCAGAGCAAGCGGAACTTATTGATGTTGATTTTATCGCCGAGGACTTACCCAAATTGCTGCGCTCAATGCAACGGGGAACGGATCGGATTAGTTCGATTGTCCTCAGCTTACGCAACTTCTCCCGCCTCGATGAAGCCGAAATGAAACATGCTGACTTAAATCAGGGAATTGAGAGTACCTTACTGATTTTGCAACATCGCCTCAAACCCAAAGGGAACCAACCGGAGATTAAAGTGCTCACCGAGTATGGTGAGTTACCTCAGGTGGAATGTTATCCTGGGCAGCTAAACCAGGTGTTTCTGAACATTCTCAACAACGCGATCGATGTTTTAGAGCAGTCTTTTAAAGATAATCCCGATAATCCGGCACCGATTATTGCCATTCGCACAAGGTTATTGGAACGCTCCACGGATTCCTCTCACCAGCCAGCATCTCAGCCGGATACTCAGACAGAAGACGGGAAACAGTCATTACCGAACTGTCCCAGGATCGTGATTCAAATTGCCGATAATGGACCGGGAATGACGGATGAGGTAAAAGCACGGCTATTCGATCCGTTCTTTTCCACCAAAGCGGTTGGACAAGGGGTTGGTTTAGGATTGACGATTTGTTATCAAATTGTGGTCGAACATCATCATGGCGTTCTTCATTGTACCTCGACACCAGGGAAAGGAACTGAATTTTGGATCGAGATTCCGATTCAGCAAATCATACCAAATCCGGGTTAACT
Source organism: Coleofasciculus sp. G3-WIS-01 (assembly GCF_040223135.1). Lineage (NCBI taxonomy): Bacteria > Bacillati > Cyanobacteriota > Cyanophyceae > Coleofasciculales > Coleofasciculaceae > Coleofasciculus > Coleofasciculus sp. G3-WIS-01. The sequence goes on along the minus strand of NZ_JAVJZI010000031.1, from coordinate 51,564 downwards.
ACCGCAGACAAGGCAGAATGCAGAAGGTTTTCAGGAAAAAGCTAGACCAAGGCACGATAGTATCGTGTCCATACCCAATCAATTATCCCTAAGTAGGGAACATTGCCGTACCCTATTTATTATCTCTGGTTGAAAAGGTTGTTGGGTTATACCCATTTAGGAGCGTGTCTGAGGTATAAAGATAATTATGTTACCCTTAAAAGCCAGACACTCAATTTGTGACGTGGATGTGAGGATGTGATCCCAAAATTCGATGAAAACGGCAATCTACCACCAGGAGTTCATTTTTGCGAGTGGGAGGAGTTTCAGGAAAGATTTGGTACAACCTTGAAGAGACAGAACATGATAGATGGTTTGGAATTGGCAATGACCCAATTAAAAGCCGCAGGTTGTCGAACTATTTATATTGATGGTAGTTTTGTCACCAGTAAACCCAATCCGGGTGATTTTGATGCCTGTTGGGAGCCGGAAGATATGGATTACGATTATCTCCGCAAAAATGCCCCTAGATTACTAAATCATTTAGATCGTAGCTCCCAAAAATCAACGTATAAAGGTGAACTTTTTCGTTCAGATCAACTCGTAGGAGATTATGGTTTAGCTTCTCTAGAATTTTTTCAGCGAGATAGACAGTTCAATCCTAAAGGTATTATTGCTATAGATTTATTTAGGTGGGAATCATGATTAAAAATGAAAATCAGTATGAATACAGCCAAGAATGTGCCAGAAAATTTGAATATTCCATCAAGATGTTAGATCAAGATGAAGCACTCAAGAATAAAGACCCGGATGGTTGGCAGCTTTCTCGTGATGTAAAACAATCGCATCTCAGGGCTTTACAAGCTGAAATTGCTGAATATGAAAGACTGACTAATTGTGACAAGAGCCAGCCGATAAAAATTAAAGTTGAGAGTTTGAATAAGCTGCCCGATGCTTTGATTAAAGCCAGGATAGCTGCCAAAATGAGTCAAGAAGAACTGGCTGATTTGTTAGGAATTGAGCAGCAACGAGTTAAGCAGTATGAAGACACCGATTATCAATGTGCCAGTTTTGTAGAAATCCTGGAAGTTAGCACAGCGTTGGGTGTGGAATTTGAGACGGCTGTGATGCAGGTAGATTTTGAGGAAATAGAAGCGGTTAAAAAAAGTGTAGCAAAATGGCGAGAGAAAAAAATGAATATGGCAACTAAAACGTCATAAATAGGGCTGGCTGAATAAGTGCTGGGGTGAGGGTAGGCAACAGGCAACAGTTTCACCTCCCTGTCTCGTACTAAGTTGCAGTCAAAGAGGTAATCTGTCGTGGTTCGCGAAACCAAGTAGGGTGGGCGTTGCCCACCCTACCACTGGAGCGTTCTGGAGCGTTCTGGAGTACCTGGAGTGGTTTGTTAAATTTGGGTCTTCCGTACTTAGTGTACTCAACTGTCAGGATAATCACACAAAAGTACAGCGGCTTTTTAACGCAGCTTTTACTGGAGTTAGGTGAGTTTATTCCAGCGTTTTGCCAAGCGTTCTTCTTGGTTAGTTCCAGCATCAATATTCTTAGCAGGAACAATGCCTGATTGCTGACAAAATTGAACATAACCACTAACTACATTACGTAACCAGCGAGTAACAAGATTAAGTCCAAAGCCGATCGCAATTCTCTCCTTTCCATGATAGTACATAATCTCTTCTTCTCTTGCGAATCCATGTGTACGCCTTGAGCCAGTAGCAAGATGAACTAGAGGACAACGATAAAAACTGTAGAGAAGTGCCCCATACTCATACTCTTCTGCTAAAGCCAAAAGCTCTGGACGAGTTGTGAGTTCTGGACACTCTTGAGCAAGCTTATCACGCGATATGTCTAGATAGGATTTGGGCGATTCATACGCCCTAAGAAAAGGATCAGGATCGTTGCTCAAGCGCTTGCTAAGAAGTTGATCAGCCATGTGAGTGTCTTGTGGGCGGTAACGCTTCCAATCCTCTGCAAAGCATACAACAGCAACTTTTTTGACATCAGAGTCATTTGGTACAAATTTCTTCAGCAGTCGGGCTAACCGAATAGAAGATGGAATACCACCGCCTAATTCACGTTGAAGATCTTGTTTAACATCCGGGAAATCATGGAGCCAAATCTCTGCAAGTGCGTCAAGAGAAGCTGTAGCTAATGTATACGCATCAACCTCAAAGCCCTGATCTGCCATCTTATTAGCAAGTTCTGCGCGTCTATAAAAGTAGCGTTCAAAAGGGTCGTCATTTAAAACTGGCATAAATGTCATGAACTAGGATACATTACAATTATACTACAATTTGACACCCACCTTTTCATCGGTAAAGACGCCCCAACAGGACGTCTCTACAGATTTTAACTGTCAACGGCTATTAACCGATGCCCTAGATCCAGTCTAGGGGGGATTATTGGGCTTAAGCGCCAACGGGTTGCTTAACTAGCGATCGCGCGGCTGCAACTATGGCATCAGCGTCAATTTTTGCCTCATGCATCAGTTCTTGGGGTTTACCAGAACCGGGCATATTTTGCCTGATCTTCATCTAAATTCTTACCATGCCAACCATTCTGATTTTCTACCATAGAGGCACCCTTTCCTTTAACCGTTCGGGCGATAATCACAACAGGTTGGTTATGAATGGAGAGCGCTTCACCATAAGCTTGCTCAATTTCCCAGGACTTACGCACAAACGCCATTTATGGTAGGGGCACGGCAGTGCCGTGCCCCTACAGGTAGCGCCTGTGCCGTCAAGAAAGCGTAAGTCCTATTTCCTTAAAATCATGACCATCGATTTCAATCGCGTGCCAACCAAATGCCCTCGCCCTGGTAGCATAGGCTTGAGTATTCCCGCCAATTTCCCTCTGACCCCGTTGACCTAAACGATTCACATCAATAATCAGAATCAGATTATCCAAACTATAGAAGGAATTGCTATTGAGCCAAGTTCTAATATTTCATACCAAGTTGCATTCAAAGATATAACTTTCTCTCCCCCTGCCTCCCCTGCCTCCCCTGCTTTTCCCATCTACTATGTTTGAGCGCAACTCGGTATCAGTCCTGACTAGGGCAACCATAACCTTAATAAATTTGAACTCTGCTTTACGTCTGCCTTATGGCATAAAAATGGCGTTGATATTTTATCTATCTTAGGAGTGACGAATATCCTCGCTGAGGAGTTTTAGCCTAGTGAAGGCTTCGGTGGTGCAAGTCTGATTTAAGTTAAAAGACTTGCATTAATCAGCCCATGAAATTGAACCATAAAAAATAAGGAGAATCAAAATGCCGACTCAAACCGAACAATCCACAGGAATACAGAACACAAACTATAACCTAGTCAGCGTATTGTATCACATGCTCAATGGTGTCGCTAGTTACGATCAGTATATCCAGGATGCACAGCAATCTGGCGATCAGGAACTGGCTCAGTTTTTCCAAAATGTCAAAAAGCAGAGTACAGAGTGCGCCCATAAAGCCCAAGAGTTACTGGCGCAGCGAGTAAAATAGTCGCCAACTAGCGTTATCGTAATCCACAAGTTAAGCTTCCTTTCTGCGTGAAAGGAAGCTTTTTGGATAACTATTTTCCCTCTTATATCCATCAAATTCATTTAATTTGAGAAAATTTTGATTATGCATATAGGATTTCTTAACCCACAAGGTAACTTTGATCGCCATGATAGTTACTGGACAGAGCATCCGGATTTTGGGGGTCAGCTAATCTATGTGAAAAATGTGGCGGTGGAGATGGCAAAGCACGGTCACAAAGTAGACATTATCACTCGCCAGATTAATGACCCAGAATGGTCTGAATTTTCCGAGAAATTTGATGGATATCCCGATGCGCCTAATGTTCGGATTATCCGCCTACCTGCTGGACCTAAAGAATTTCTCCGCAAAGAATTACTCTGGTCGCATTTAGTCAGAGACTGGATACCCAATATCCTGGAATTTTATCAAGAAGAAGGTAATTTCCCGGATGTGATGACAGGTCATTATGCTGATGGTGGCATATCTGGGATTTTAATTGAAGCCAAAGTGGGTGTTCCTTTCACATTTACCGCTCATTCTCTGGGGGCGTTGAAGATGGATAAACTCGAAATCACGCCCGAAAATATCTCAGAAATGGATGAGTATTATCACTTCGGACGCCGCCTTATGGCTGAACGCTTGAGTATGAATCGCTCGGCTGTCAATATTACCAGTACAACGGCTCAGGAACGGTTTAAACAGTACGCTCATCCAGCCTATCACTGGGCAGTTGATGTTAACAATGATGCTCGTTTTGCCGAAATTCCACCGGGAGTTGACCCTTCATTGTTCGATATTGAAACCCGTTCGCCAAATGAAGAGGAAACCTATCAATTGATTCAAGAACGATTAGGGCGAGACATTGATGAAAGGCGGCAAAATTTGCCTGCAATTATTGCGGCGAGTCGATTAGCGCCGAAAAAGAATCACCTGGGTTTAGTCCAAGCTTTTGCTGAGAGTAAAACCTTGCAAGAACAAGCCAACCTAGTTATTTTTACTCAGGGGGAAGACAACCCACTGCGGGAACCTGTTAGCGATGAGACAGCCGAACAGGAGGTACTTATTCCCCTACGCGATGTTGTCAACACAAATAACTTATGGAGTAAGATTAGCGCTTTTGGCGTCCCCGATCAACCCGCCCTCGCCGCCGCTTATCGATTTTTTGCCCAACGTCATTCTGTATTTGCCCTCACTTCCCACCATGAACCTTTTGGATTAGGTCCGATAGAAGCCGCGTTAGCTGGGTTACCATTAGTGGTTACCCAAAACAGTGGTTTAATGGAGAGTTTACGAGAGGGAGATCAGGTTTATGGTATTCTCATTGATCCAGAGAATCCAGAAGCCATTGCTAAAGGTTTAGAAGAAGTTCTCAGTGATTATCAACAGTGGGAGAGGTTGCACCAAGACTGTCGCCAACATGTATTAAAGTATTATACTTGGGAGAGAGCAGCGATAGATTATCTGAAGTTAATCGAGGAGATTGTCGCCTCACCTAATGCTCGTCGTGCTGATGAATTGTTGCCGATTCATCCCTATTTCCTTGATCCGCGACCTGAAAATGATGTATCTTTGGACGAGTTGAAGGAACTCTATTTCCAAACATAAAGCTATTCAATAACTGATAGGCTATACCACCATACTATTGCTCCAGGGATTGACTACCAATTTGGTAAGTAAAATTAGACATGATTACTGCTAGTATTCGTTAAAGTTGAGTTAAAAAATTATTTAAAATATAGCCAAGTCAATATTTATTGTAATAACCATGTACTTTCTTTTTCGCCCAAAGCCCCACCCAGTTTATAAATATAATTAGCCGATGGAATTCTAATTTCGTAAGTTGAACCTCGACCCATTAAAAAAGCATTACCAATATCTGTAATATCTAGCCGCTGATAACCATATTTTAAAAACAACAATTGGCGTTCTATTTCTAAACTGTTACGGTTGCGATCAAAGAAAACATGAGTTTTTGTGCCTAGGTGATGTATCCACAAGCTAGTTATACCTATTAAAGCCAGTAATATGGGCAGTCCATTTATTAATAGTTCTTTAGAAATAAACAATAAATTAATTAGCGTCCAAACCGAGCCCAGATTAAAAGAGACAACGATCAAAGCGAGAAGCCAGTTATATTGTGTGAGTTTTCTTAAGCCAGGAGACGGGATAGTAATTCCTAATTTGTCCTTATTTGCTTTAAGCTGAATTAAGCTACCTGAAGGTTTAGATAGTCTGCCACGAACAGGAAGTGAGGTAGAACTAGACTGTTGAATCAGCCCATATCGGAGTGATTCCATCGCTTCTTTTGCTGTACTAAAGCGCTTTTCTAATACTATTTCGGTCATCTGCTCAATCCAAGCGATAAAGTGAGAATCGAGACTAAGGCGTGAAGCGAAGCTATCCCGAAGGGAATCGCGAAAATAAATCCGCCCTTCTTTCTGGGGTAAATCAGCCGGGGCTATACCCGTTAGCAGGTGAATTAAAGTAGCGCCCAACGCATATAAATCAGAAGCCGCAACCGCACGTCCCCAAAACTGTTCTAAGGGCGCATAACCACTCGTACCTACAACCGTAAACGTGACTCCAGTAACAGCAGCTTGGGCTTGTACTGCACCAAAATCCACTAGATAAACTTGCTTATCTTCACCTAAAATTAGATTACTCGGTTTAATGTCTCGGTGTAATACGGGCGGACTCAGTTCATGTAAATAAATCAGAATATCAAGAACTTGATTAGCAATCCCACGAACCTATTTCTCACTAAAATGTTTGCCGTTATCTAATAATTCCTGAAGGGAAGCACCCGGAATATAGTCTTGCACTAGCCCAAACCAAGGAATTCCCGAACCCATTTCCCGATCTAACGAAAAATAATCCCGATAGCGCGGAATCCGACGATGCTCCAGTGATTGCAAAACTTGTGCCTCACGTTCAAAGAGTTTAAGTTCGTCCCACTGCATTTCGGGGCTAAAGGCTAATAGCTTAACAGTCACTTATTCATTTGACTGTACATCCATTGCCAACCAAGTTTGTCGCCCTGCGGCTGTGCGTCCTAATCGTTGTTTCAGTTGGTAACGTTCCTTTAACTGTTGCTCTGGGTTGAACATAATATTTCCCTATAAGATAACAATAAGCTTATTTAAAATTCAGCCAGTCTAATAGTTCTTGGATTAACCAGGTGCTTTCATGTTCACCCAAAGCGCCACCCAGTTTATAAGTCCCCTGGGTTGATGGAAAAAGAGTTTAAGTTCCTCCCACTGCATTTCGGGGCTAAAGGCTAATAGCTTAACAGTCACTTGTTCATTTGACTGTAAATCCTTTGCTAACCAGGTTTGCCGCCCTGCCGCCGTGCGTCCTAATTTTTGTTGCAGTTGGTAACGTTCTTTTAAGCATTGATTGGGATTGAACACGAGATTACCTCTGATAAAGGTTTACGGCATCTGGCGCTTGTGTAGGGGCGGGTTTTACTGTTATCATTTCACCTTAACCCAGGTATGACTAAACCCGCCCTGACTGACAATTATCTCATCTCCCCTATTTCCTTTTTTTGATAATACTGCCCTATCCTGTTTCCTGGGTATAGTTTCAGGTTGTCAAGATTGGCGCCGGAATACCTCTACCAGGTTTTGTAAATTGCCGATCAAAGTGAATTTTGATAACGCGCGATCGCAGCCATGGCTTTTTCTTTACCGCCATAGTACGATTGGATAGTTTGGGCGATCTGAACCGCTCGCTCATGCTCACCTGTAGCCGCTAACCGACGCACAATCGCATCCAAGGCTTTGGCTTTTTGTTCGTAGTCTGTAATCGTTTTAGCCACCTGAAGCGCTTGCTCCTGCTCAGTCGCTGTGGTTAAATAAGGTGCGATCGCATGGCTTGATTATACTCACCAGCACTTGCGTAATTAGCTGAAACATCTACCAACGTCCAATCTTACTCGATAAAAATTCCCTGCTCATTCCCTCAATCAAGACTTTCTGTACCCGGAGCGCATTGAAGTATACCATCTTCTAAAATTGGTGCTGGGGGGCGATGAGTACCGGGAGATTTTGCCTCACACAGAATCACGGATAATCCTGATTCGTCATTCCAGGGTTCAACTTGACCAGAAAAAGAAAAAACACCGCCCACATAGCTTTTCAGATCAAATTTTCGAGAAATGCTATAATTAACAACACCCAAGGGAGTGGTATAAATTGAATAGATATAGTTTTCGGTTTCCGTTCTAATACCGAGTCTCAGTTCAGGAATATTATCAGTAAAATTACCTTTTTCTAAAAAATAAGCTTGCTGGGCGCGATTCATTGAACCAACATATTGTTTTGCTTCTGACTGCTTGGCACCAACAGCGCAACTCAGACGATTAGCTGCTAGACTATATAGTCCCAACAAGCCAATTATTCCTAGCAAAGCCAAGCAGCCACAACCATAGCCACTATTTGTATCAGCAGTCATTTAACTCTCTCCTACGAAGTAAACCGTACAAAACCCCCCAAATTCAAGCCAAAAATTAATCATTGCCCCTTTCACCTCTCTCTCCCTCTGCGAACCTCTGCGCTAACCTCTGCGTCCTCTGCGTTTCAAAAAAATTAACCCCTTAAACCAACGCCTACTTATCTTTGAAGCTGCATCAAATAATAAGCTATGGGAATAATTCCAAAGGAACCCACATGCATCGACATAACTGTCATTGCCAGATTAAGATGCTTCTGCTTTAATAAACCTGCGATCGCAAACCCCTTAGTGACAAAGCCCAAGACAAAGCTAATCAGCAGTAATCCGGCTGTCACACCATATAGAAAAGCTATGTTTGCGGAACTATCCATAGCACTAATCAAGAATAACGTCGCAAAGCCCAGGTGTCAGAGGGAGCAGAGTCAGCTCCAGGGTTGGCTTCTGTGTCATCGGTATTCTCCAGCAACTCGTGTTATGTCCCATCTAATCAGTCACGTCTTTGAAAACCCATCGACTTCTCATCGACTTAGTTTAGACGGGGTTACTGGACTATATCTCTCTAGTTCAGGAGGCTTATGCAATGCATGCCACATTTATATGCTCTAGTATATCTTTAGCGGCTTCTGCTCTTGATAACCGTCTTCACCCCATTGAATATCCTTTTCACCCAGTCGGGTGTATTTTTTTACTTGAAAATATTGTATAAATAATCAAATAATAATTGTAATTGTATCAATTTATTAATTTAAAGCCATATTTATTGTTCTGCAAAATAAAATAGAATTAAAAAGATACATAGGTGTAATCATGCAATTTAGAAACGAGAACTTTTCAGGGTTGCCTCGTTTCCTCCATCGCTCTTTTTCGCTTCAGAGGACAGGGGCAAAACGATTAGCAAGCTCAAGGTTAACCAAAGTAGTAACACTAACCATTGCCGTTGTGTTAACAAATTTGGAATTCACCTTAGCTCAAGCTCAAGTTCCTGGAAATAGCAATATCAACCCACCAACCTTCCAACCTTTACCCTCTCCTAGATTGCCCGGGCGTGATCTACAAGTAGAGCCTTTTCGACCTGCACCAATCCCGGCTCTCTACGAACAGCCCGATTTTTTTGAGGAGGGACATGAAAAGTTTGAGGAACAAATCGACAATCTAAGACAGAGAAATAGGCAAGAGTCTTCCGAAGACGAGTTACTCACAATTGAAGAGTCAGCGTACTGGGAAAATCAAAACCATGGAGAGAGTTGGTTGACGAACAAAGCCTACCTTGACCTAAATTAAGTGTTTGTAGTAAGCGCTTGGTTTATTTTCTCTTGAATATTGGTGATTACATGTACAGCTAAAATGGTGGTATAGATTGCAGGTTGGGTTGGCGCATGTTACCCAACGGAATCAATGGATCAAGCCCTTACTACAAACCGAATCTAATCCATCAAATAAGCTGTGCCACGCTACTACTATTCTGCAGGAGAGCGCTCAGCAGAACGTCACTATTCATGCTTGAATAAAACATTAAAAGTGGCTAGAAACTTCATCAAAGGCTTGTCGAAAAAGTCCCGATGGCAGGGGGAGGCTTGAGACCCAAGTTTTCGGTCAAGGAGTTTCTTTTTTCGTCATAAAACTGGCTAGCAATGAATCCGAGTGAATAAATGAGCGCCGCGTTACTAGAAGCTCCCACGGCGGCACCAATGATCGGCAGAATTTCAACAAAACTCAACCCACCTTTGAGAACTCCGGAACCTCCTACAGATAAACCAAAAATCGCTAGAACTTCACCACGTCGCGTTGGTTCTTTGAGCGAAAAGCCATAAGCCGCCGCAATGCGATAAACCATCTGTGCTTGGAGGGCTGTCACCGCGGCTAGCTCAATCCCAAACAAGGCAAGGGCTAAAGGTGGGATAAAGTTGGTGATTAATCCCAGCCTACCTCCTTTGATCGCGGTATCCACCATAAGCCGGTGAGCAAGCTGTTCGGATGTGTCAAAGGGGTAATCCTGTCGCAGCTTGTCTACGTCTTTTTGAGCTTGTTCTAAATCCACTTGACCTAGTGCAGCAACGAGCAAGTTAATCCCTGGAACTTTAGCAGCATATTTAGTCAGGGGATGTTCTGCAATGGGTGCCACGATTTTGCCGACGGTTTCCGTTCCCGGTTCGACGAATCGCACAGCCGCAGGGCGAACCGCTTTTCCTACCGCCGTGGTTGTGCTGGTAATAGTGTCAGCCGCCGATTGCGTAGCTTTGGTCGCCAACTGAGTGGCAAACGTGGCGACTTGAGTGGTTGTCGCGATCGCGTCACTGATTTGGTCTGTAAATGAACGGTTTTTCCACTGTGCTGCCATATTTCAGTTAATTTTTATACATTGTGGTGGTTGTCATTTCTACTTTAAAAGAACAAAGACCCAATATCATCTATCCTTTGACAGTAAAACCCGTCCTGGTTAAAGAGACGCGCCATGGCGCGTCTCTACAACAGTGCATTATCATTCAAACTAGAGTTAAATGTTAATAGTGACTCAAGAAGTCGTGAATAAACATCCCCTGTTTCGGTCAATCATCAAACTCCTAGGATTTTACCTAGTCCTCGGTTTAGGTGGTGCAGCACTACCGGCTAACGCCCAGTTTCGAGAAAACTTTAAGCAGGACTTTCAACAACAATGCCAGCGAGCCAGACAAGCTCCTGGTGCCAATTTGAGTGAAATGACTCAATACGACAGGCGTCTCGAACGATCCTATGTTTTGCCAAGACAAAATCGACCCAGTTTAGTCGGTTGTGATTTGAGATCGGCTGACCTCAGAGGAGCCAATTTAGGCGGTGTTGATCTCAGCGCGGCCAACTTAAGTCCTAAAACCTCGGTGAGTCGGGCAATTGTTACAGAAGTTCCCGCCAATCTCACTGGGGCAAATTTGAGCGATGCCAAGTTAGATTATACTAACTTGACTCGTGCTATTTTAGTCAATGCCAATTTTCGCGGCGCTCGGTTGTACGATACTAATTTGAGTGGCGCTCAAATGGTTGGTGCTAGCTTGGACGGTACATTTGCGTCTTATGTGATTCTCTATGGGGCAAATTTGAGTGGATCAACTCTAAGTTTAGGAAATTTTTCCTCGGCAAGAATGACAAATGCTGATTTAAGCAATACCAATCTTTTTCGAGCCAATTTGACATTAGCGGACTTAACCAATGTTAATTTCAATGGGGCAAATCTCAGTGAAGCTAATTTAAGTGGCGCTAATTTGACGGGAGCAAAACTCATTGAAACGGATCTGCGGGGAGCAACAGGTGTCAATTTGCAGGGAGCGCAGTTGTGTCGAACAAGGCTTCCTGATGGCACAGTAGCCGCTCCAAATTGTGCCATGACGGATAACAATCCATCTTTGGAAGCACGTCCCGAATTGTTTTAGGCTTCACGGGGTGACAAGCAAGCCGAAGTATTGATATATCGTGCTTTTGGCTCATTATATTTAAACCAAATACCCGTTCTATTGTTCCAACCAAATATTGAGTTTAACTTAGGCAATCAAGAGAGGGCTTGAATCCCTATTTTCCGGTCAACGTAAGGTAACAAACTCCTCAGAGGTCGAGGGATGAATGCCAACGGTAGCATCAAAATCGGCTTTTGTCGCTCCCATTTTCAGCGCGATCGCAACGCCCTGAATAATCTCAGCCGCTGATGCTCCAACCATGTGCGCTCCTAGCACTTTATCGGTGCTTTCGTCAACCACTAACTTCACCATGACCCGTTCCTCTCGACCGGTCAGAGTATGGTACAAGGGGCGGAAACGGGCGCGATAGACTTTAACCCCATCCCTATACTTTTCCCTAGCTTGGGCTTCGGTTAACCCCACCGTTGCGGCTTCTGGGGTACTAAATACCGCAGAGGGGACATTTTCATAACTCATAATCCGGGATTTGCCGCCAAACTCCGTATCGGCAAAAGCACGCCCTTCGTTAATCGCAACTGGCGTCAAATTAATCCGATCCGTGCAATCCCCAACGGCATAAATATGGGGGACAGAAGTCCGGCTATACTCATCCACCGCGATCGCATCTTGAGATACATCGACTCCAGCCTTCTCCAGTCCTAGATTCTGGAGATTCGGCTGGCGTCCCGTGGCGGCGAGAAAGATATCCCCAATTACGGTTTCCTCATGCTTTCCGCAAACCGTAACCTTCAGTCCATCTCCTGTCTTTTCAATCGCTGTCGGTACGCTACCCTCTAAAATCCGGATACCGTGTTGCTGCATTCCTTCTTGGATTTGAGTCCGAATATCATCATCAAACCCCCGCAAAATCTTATCTTTGCGGATAATCTGGGTCACTTCAGAACCCAAGCCATGCATAATACAGGCAAATTCCACACCGATGTAGCCACCGCCGAGAATCACCACTCGCTGCGGTTGCTCCTTGAGTAGGAACATATCATCGGAGATAATGGCATGTTCTATACCGGGGATATTGGGTTTAACCGGCTCTCCACCCACAGCAATCAAAATTTTATCCGCACTCACTTTTTGCGACGCGGTACTATGGTTTTGCGACTCAAAAATCTCTAACCTATGAGGGTCAACAAACTTGGCATAACCCCGAAACAGTTGCACTTGGGAATTATCCAACATCCGCAGGTAAACCCCATTGAGGCGTTCTAGTTCCTTTTGCACCGCCTCGATCATTTTATGCCAGTCAAGGGTACTTTGTACAGCACTCCAGCCATACCCTTGCGCCTCTTCAAACACCTCCGGAAAATGAGAGGCATAAACCATCAGTTTTTTGGGAATACAGCCGCGATTTACACAGGTTCCTCCCAAACGGCTGAATTCGGCTACTCCTACCTTTGCCCCATACTGGGCTGCTCGTCGTGCTGTGGCAATTCCGCCGGAACCGCCACCAATAACAAACAGATCAAAATCATAACTCATAACTGGCTCAACTCCCGTTTGATCACCATCTGAACGACTTCTCACGCTTACGCTTAGCGTACAGTGTCAGCGTTCGACTTCAAAAGGGAATGCCTAAGCTAAGACTTGCATCCCAGTTTAGGTTTTTCTTTCCCTCCATCAGATCCAGACGGTTGTTCTATCCGCCTGTCATATCCTGATACCTTCTGCTCTGATATTACAGGACTTATGCAGGTTTTACCGTTGAACCCCCATTTCGCACTTCCATTGGAAGTGGGTCGCCCTTTTCTCAATCCCTGTGTGAGAAGGTGTTCCTGGATAGTTCATCGTTATGCTTCAGTCGGGGGATGCTCTGAAGAATTATTAAGTATACTGGTTGTTGATTCTGGCTTAACTATACTCATTAATATGCCCATAATTTTTGCTGGATTAATAATATAATAATCGCTACAATCCAGATAAATTAAATCCTGATTTAAATTCATAAATTTCCATTGATTTCCATTCGTTACCACTCCAAATACAGTATCGATTTCCTGATTATTGCGTTCATTAAAAATTCTAGCTGCCACCATTTCTGCCATACATTGAGCGTAACCACTTTTGAGATTGTCATTCTTTGCCTCCACCAGAGTAACTACCGGAGACTTAATAAAAGACTGCTGGCGATCGCGACTAATCATAAAGTCACAAAACCCATTTAAACCTTTAGTTTTGTCCACATTAAATTTTACTCCAGAAAATAAACTGATTTGATTATTTAACATCCTCCTCAATTCGATTAACATTGGCGCGACAATCATTTCTGACTTGGCTTTTTCCGTAGCAATAGCAACAGCCAAAGGAATAGTATTCTGTAAATAGCTCAAAAAATACTCATCTAATGGCACATCCTTAATCGTGGAAAATAGGTCAACATTTTCCTCAATTGTCAACCCAAAATCAGAGGTTATTTGTTCCAGTGTAAATTCTTCATAAGACATTTGGCACACCTCTATATAATTTGTAAACAATGATTGTTTCGATTGATACACCGTAGATATACCGTAGGGTGGGCATTGCCCACCAACTTTAAGGAGCGTGCCATTCAGCTTAAGTTGACCCCTTACCCGCTCTTCTTTTTCGGTGACGTTGAGGATGAACGAGACTCAGATCCGCCAATCCCATCTTTTTCCTGCGGTTGTTTGGGTTGTACGTTTTGGTAAAGTTGTTGACGTCCATTGCGAATCACCCTCAGCATATCAGTAAGCTGTTGCTCAATACTATTAAGTACAGAATCAGCATAGTCATCCGCACCGTTTTGAATATCTTCGCATTCTTCGAGTGCGAGTTGGCGCAGTTGTACCAATTCCTGCTGGGCTTGTCGGCGCATCTGTTCAATTTCAGTGCGAGTTTGTTGTTGCAGCGTTTCACACTCTTGCTGAACCCGTTGCCGGATTTGCTTGGCTTCCAGTTCTGCCTGTTGCACAATCCCCATGTCATCCAGAATTTGTTGAGCCTGTCGTTCAGCGGCTTCTAGGATTTCTTGGGCATAGTCTTCTGTTTGCAGGAGAATATCTTCCCCTTGGTGGATAATCTTTTTCGCTGCCTCAAACGCCTCCGGTAGACTTGCCCGCACCACATCCAATTGAGTCAAAAACGCCTCTTCATCAATCAAAGTGTACTTGGTCAACGGGATGTGGGGGCTATCAAACAGCATATCCTCTAGCTTAGTGAGTTCTCGCTGGATATCTAAATCGGGGGTTCCAGAGGAAAGGCGTTTCTCTGGGGGGTTGGGTTCTGGGAGTTTATCGGGTTCAAGGCGGGATGACTCTGGGCGTAACATCGGCAAATATCTAGGGCAACCTGCGGGGGAACAAGATGGTCAACAGATCCGCCAAATTTGGCAATCTCTTTCACTACGCTACTACTTAAAAAACTGTACTCGTTAGACGTGGCGAGAAAAACGGTTTCTATTTCATCCCAGAGGGTTTGATTAGTATGCGCCATCTGGAGTTCCTTCTCAAAGTCTGATAGCACCCGTAGTCCCCGCAGTAAGACTTGAGCATTCTTGAGTTTGGCATAGTCCACCGTTAAACCGGTGAAGCTATCGATTTCCACATTCGATAGATGTTGGGTACAGCCGCGAATCTGTTGCACTCGCTCTTGTATTGTAAACAATGGCGATTTACTCGGGTTGCGGAGTACGGCAACAATGACGGTTTCAAAGAGCTTACAGCTACGCTCAATGATATCGAGGTGTCCTAGAGTGATCGGATCGAAGCTGCCTGGATAAATTGCAATCACGACAGAGACATCTGGAGAGGTACTGAGGAATTATAAGCTGTTATGCATTTAATGCGATACCAAATTAAAGATTCTGGTGTGGGATGATGTCACCTACTCCCATTCTTGCCATTGATCGATCCAGTCTTGAACCCGGTCAAGAATTGGCTCACGTCCCTTGGCAACATTGGCGGCGATGCTGATAAAAATAATGCCAGAAATTATGCCAATAATCCAGTTAGAGAGCGGATAGGACAAACTCAACCCAACTAGCTGGTAAAAGACTGTGAAGATAAATGTGACTGTTCCCACTATTAAAAATGCCCGGATTTGCAGTCCTAATCCAGCGAAAATAGCCACGAGACTAATGATTCCGGGAATAAGTCCAATGTTTTGATAAAACCCTAACGCTACCAAACAGATGATGCCGCTACCCAGTAAGCGGAGGTAGTGACGCAGGTTCCGTTTTTGCGGTAATCTTAATTCTGGCTCAACTTGGGCAACATAGAGGAAAAAATAACCAATCACGGCAGCATACGCTAAGGGTTCAGTAACCTGTTGGCTTGGCAAAACGCGCCAGATTGCCCAATCGATGAAAAATAAACTTACGTATGTCCAACGTAAATTAGATTGGCGGTTGGTGATCCAGGCATAAAAACATGCAAGAACCAGTAAATTAATAGAAGAGAGGGTTTGAGGATTGAGCAAAACACTCACAAGAGGCAAGATCGTGGCATATTGTTGCCAAGACTTTCCATTCCATCCCCACCGCCACCAGGGAGTTTGATAAACCGCGATCGCGAATAAACTGGCAATGATAGATCTCCAGGGATCGAGTAGGCTCAATGTCCAGATCAAACGCCCATAGATCCCAATGGCGACAACCTCAGTTAATCCGGCGTATATCCAGAAGTGATAAGGTGAGTAAGCCCTGTAAAGACGTGCCATGGCGCGTCTGGAAAATGAAGAAAACTGGCGTTGTTGAACTCGTAAATTTCCTTGGAAAAACGCATAACTAGCCAGTATCAAACTGATGACAAGTCCCAGGAATCCCATTAGGTTAGGTGGGGTTCCCACAGACATCCCAGCGGCTAGAACCATCAAGATACTACCCATTGCCCAGTGAATGTGGGCAGTCATTTCGATTTGGGTGACGCTGATATGGAAAAGTGTAGCCCGATCGCGCGATGCGTTCCTTCGGAACAGGCTTTGCCAACGCAAAACCCAGGCGAGTGAACGATAAATACAGCAGATGACAGCCGCGATCGCCGCTAAAATAATAAAGCTATCCCCAGGATTTACCCCATCGGCTTGCAGTATTTGATAAATCACCAGTTCATACCAACCCAGGGAAATACCTGCCAAGGAAAGATAGATGATCCCTTTGGCTTGAGGACGGTGATAGGTTACGCTGATACCAATTAAAGCCGCACCTAGGGTAATCAACCCGGTATAGGGGGTGAAATAAAAAAAGTGTAAACTAATACCAATCAAGGTATAAATAACCAGTTCGTACCAGGCAAGGGAAATACCTACCAGGAAAAGATAGGTGATGCCTTTTCTTGGAAGACGGCGACGCCCTACGATGATGCCCGTTAAAGCTGCACCTAGGGTGAGCAACCCGGTATAGGGAGTGAAATAAGAAAAGCGCAAATTAATGCCAACGAGGGCATAAACTAAGGGTAAAGAGTCCAGTACATCCCGCCAATTTTCTCCCCACCTCCCAGACGCCCCGCCTAAACGGGTATGCCACCAACGATTGAAGACTAGTGTCATAACTGCCAGAATAATGTTCGCAGCGCCGAGGATTAAGGATGAACCCTTAAGGAGTACAATAGCGTTGGCTATGGTCAATTCTACTGCCCAGCTAATGCCGTAAATACTAAATTTGGGAAAAGATTGCCAATACCGATAAAAAATAGCACCACTAATGAGCATTGATGCACTCAGGTACTGCCAACTGGATGGAATGAATTCTAAATACATATTGGCGCTCGATAGCGTCAGCAGTCCGAGTTCCGTCGTAGATAGAGCAATTGCCCAGCGATCGCAGGCTTGAGCGTACAATTGAGCTAGCGTGCTAGCCTGGGGCGTTAAGCCAGCACGTAGCAGCCATAATCCGAAAATTGCGATCGCGCCAACCCAATACCAATCGGCGGGAGAAAGGGAGGACAATCCCGGAATTCCTTGGGAAAGACGTGCCACACCAAAACTCAGGGCAAATCCAATCGTGATCGTGGCGGCTAAGGTTTGCTTTAAATAACAGCTATTGATGAACATCACAAACGTGGCGACACCTAAGCCGATGAGTCTGATGTCCCCTTGGAATAGGGTTAACCCTTGGACGAGAAATAAGCCGATCCCACTCCACCAAAATAGTTGGATTTGCCTTGAGTTTAGCCCCAGATTGGGAGTAAAATCTGAGCCTAAGTCAGTGTTTTCTACCGATGACCAAGGACTAATCAGGGAATCCCTGAGTGACTCTCTGGGGAAGGAATTAGCCTCTTTGCCCCCTGTTCGCGATCGCGTACTTCGGCTGGCAATGTCGGTTATGCTTAAAGGGGTTAACAGCCATAATAGTCCCCATGGTGGCGTGGAAGCGGGAACAAAAAATATGTCAGTAAAAATCTCATCGGCTAGCAAGACATAACTGAGTGCGGCTAGCACAAAACCCAGATGCCAGCAACTGCGATACCAAATTTGTTTGACGATAGGGGATTGGGGATTTTGCTCTACAGTTTGCCCTGTGCTAAGATTCCATTCTGCCACCATCAGCGCCAAGAATAGAGTCGCCCAGAGGGGTTCCCTGAGAGTAGGTATCCATCTGTGAATAAACAAACAGATGGTCAACAATCCACCGACATGGGTGAGGTAGACGAGAACAACTCGCACAAAATTAACTTTAGAGGGAGTTTGGGGGAGCGATAAGTCCCACGCCATAATTTTAATTTGGCATTGGGATGCCTTCACTCACCCAAGCTAATTTTATCCGGTCAATCCCTGACCTAATTCGCCACGCCAGACTACGAGTGAGATAGCGACGGTTAATAAACTACACTACTCAAACAATCTTTTAAACCATAGACAACCTGTTGCTGTTCCTCAAAGGACAATTCTGGAAATATAGGTAGAGACAAAACCTGGTGACACACTTGCTCAACAACTGGAAAATCACCCACTTGATACCCTAAGCTTTGATAAACCGACTGCAAGTGCAACGGTAGGGGGTAATAAACCATTGAAATAATGCCCACCTGTTGCAGATTTTGGCGGACGTGATCTCTATATTCACTGCAGCGGCTGTCTTTGTTTAAGCGAATCGTGTACTGATTCCAGACAGCATAGCTTCCTGGAGTTTCTTGAGGTAAAACGATTCCCGGAACAGGTTGTAATAACTGGTAATACCGATCAGCAATCTGAGAGCGAACCTGATTCCACTGGTCAAGATACTGTAATTTGATTTGCAAAATGCTCGCTTGTAGGGCATCTAAACGGCTATTAATCCCTGTGGCTTCATGGTGGTAGCGATCGCGCATCCCATGTTCTCGCAGCATTCTTATCGTAGCCGCTAGGGTTGGATCATTGGTAATAACGGCACCTCCATCCCCACAAGCCCCTAAATTCTTGGTGGGAAAGAAGCTAAAACAGCCAATATGCCCAATACTACCCACCTTTTGTCCCGCCCATTCCGCCCCCGTTGCTTGAGCGCAGTCTTCAATTACCGCCAAATCATGCGCCTGGGCGATGTCCATAATCGCCGTCATATCCACTGGCTGTCCAAACAAATGAACGGGCAGAATCGCCTTCGTTTTCGGCGTAATCGCCGCCGCAATCTGATCAACGTCAAGATTAAAGGTGTGGGGATCAATATCCACAAAAATAGGTGTCGCCCCCACCCGGGTAATCACTTCCGCCGTAGCGATAAACGTGAAGGGCGTGGTAATCACCTCATCCCCTGCTCCAATCTCTAGGGCTCGCAGTGCCAGATACAAGGCATCTGTGCCAGAGTTACAGGCGACGCATTCGCTTGTATTCATATACGCCGCAAATTGCTCCTCAAAGCCTTGAACCGGAAGCCCACCAACATAACGTCCGGAGGTGAGTATCTCCTGAACAGCTGCACTAACTTGTTTTTCAATGCGCTGATACTGTCGTGCCAGATCAATAGGGGGAATGTGATTCACTCGCTTACACCTAGACGTTTTTATTCAATAAATCAAATTTTTGGGCAAAAGGGAATCCTGTTCATATTTTTTACTATCCTCAATCTATCGATTTGAGGCTGGGGGTGGGCAAAAGTGATAAGCTGTTCGGCATTTAAACCTTAATATCAATAATGGCTCTCATCCTTGTAGTGCGAGCATCTTGCTCGCGACTAATACCCAATTTAAAGCCACGACAGCTTAACCACTAAACGAAGCTAGCTGCAAGTAACGATCCATGAAAATGCTTCCCCCACCCCCCATCTTCGCTGTTTCCCCCATTGGCTTATATATTTGGTAATTTCCCCCATCCCCCCATGCTTCACAAACTCTTCAAAACATCTTTATCATAGCTATACCTAAAACCGCTCTGGAACAGGCAAACTAAGAAAAGCAGATGCACCCTGCCAGCCACAGCAGACGCACCCTGCAAAAACCCTGAGTAAAGCCCACATTATCGCTTAAATTCAAAAATTAGGCGATATGTGGGTCTTGTATTTATTTCCCACGATCGCAGTTACTCTATCCGGAGGGTTTAAGGGAAGCAGGGGAGGTAGGGGAGGTAGGAGGAGCAGGGGGAGCCTGTTCCAGACGTGCCATGGCACGTCTGGGAGCAGGGGGAGCAGGGGAGAGAAAGAGATTTCCTAATCAACGAATGACGAATGACGAATAACAAATAAGGTTAAACTGGGAAAACTGGCAGCAACTATACTCTGCTGGCAAAGGTTCTCCTACTCAGACGAAACCCCTCTGTTCACGAAGCGCGATCCACTATGGCTACATTCTTATTGGAAGTCGGTACAGAAGAATTACCCGCAAATTTCGTAGAGAGTGCGATTAAACAATGGCAGTCGCGCCTGTCAAAAAGTCTTGACGAACAACTGCTGGCTCCTGAAGCCATCCAGGTGTACGGTACACCCCGTCGTCTAGCCGTACTGATTCAAGGATTACCCAGCCAACAACCCAACCGTGAAGAGGAAGTCAAAGGTCCGCCTGTCAAAGCCGCATTTAAAGACGGGAAACCAACTAAAGCCGCCGAAGGGTTTGCTCGTAAGCAGGGAGTTACCCTTGATGATCTAGAAATCCGAGAGACGGATAAAGGGGAATTTGTCTTTGTTGTCAAGAAAATAATTGGTCGTTCGGCGATTGAGATTCTTCCCGAAGTCATCCCCCAATGGATTTTTAGCTTAGAAGGGAAGCGGTTTATGTGCTGGGGGGATGGAGACTTAAAGTTTTCTCGCCCGATTCGCTGGTTTGTGGCGCTGTTGGATGATACGGTGTTGCCGATTGAATTAGTGAATGGTTCAGAAAGGATAAACAGCGATCGCACATCCCGTGGACACCGTATTTTACACCCCAAATCGGTCACAATTTCCCACGCTGAGGATTACGTGAAATCCCTAGAATCAGCCTTTGTGATTGTAGAACGCGATCGGCGCAAACAAATCATCCAAGAACAAGTTCAGGCGGCGGCGCAAAAACTTAAGGGTTACACCATACTGTATGAGGCGTTATGGGATGAAGTCACCGACTTAGTAGAGTATCCCACCGCTATAGTGGGTCAATTTGATCCAGAATACTTAATCCTACCGCCAGAGGTGGTCAAAACGGTAATGGTAACCCATCAGCGCTACTTCCCGGTGTTCAAAGATGAAACAGCGACAGAATTACTCCCCTATTTTATTACCCTTTCAAATGGTGATCCGGCAAAATCAGATATGATCGCTGCCGGAAATGAACGAGTGATTCGCGCCCGTTTAGCGGATGGAGAGTATTTCTATAAAACTGACTTAGCCTCACCCCTAGAGAGTTATTTACCCAAGTTAGAAACCGTAACCTTTCAAGATGAATTAGGCTCTATGCGTCAGAAAGTAGGGCGCATCGAAAAAATAGCGTCACGGATTGCTGAGCAATTGGCGGTGTCACAGACACAATGGGATGATATTATTCGGGCATCTGCGCTTTGTAAAGCCGATCTCGTCACCCAAATGGTCTATGAGTTTCCTGAATTACAGGGCGTAATGGGACAAAAGTATGCTCTAGCGAGTGGTGAATCAGATGCTGTAGCGACGGCGATTTTTGAACATTATTTACCCAGAGGTGCTGAGGACAAGTTACCAGAAACGTTGACAGGTCAAGTGGTAGGATTGGCTGATCGCTTGGATACATTGGTGAGTATCTTTGGATTAGGCATGATTCCCACAGGTTCCTCTGACCCCTTTGCCTTGCGTCGTGCAGCGAATGCGGTGGTTAATATTACCTGGGATGGTAATTTAGCGATTAATTTAGATCAGCTATTGCAGGATATCTCTGCCGATTTTGTCGCCGCCTATCCAGGAAAATCATCACCAGTTGAAGCCTTACAAGAGTTTTTCCGACAACGTATCCGCACCTTACTGCAAGAAGAACAGACGATTGATTATGACTTGGTGAATGCAGTTTTAGGTGAGAATGATCGCGACTATACACAACGGGCATTAAAAGACTTGTTAGATGTTCGCGATCGCGCCTTGTTCTTGCAAAGGATTCGGAATAATGGCAAGCTGGATGAAATCTACGAAACCGTGAATCGTTCGGCGCGGTTATCGATGCAAGGAGACTTAGATTTTCAACAGTTAGATCCCAACGCTGTTGTACGTTCTGATCTATTTGAAAAATCGAGTGAACCGGCTTTTTATGATGCTTTAGTTGAGTTAGTTCCCCGTACCCAAGCTGCACAACAAGAGCGCAATTACCAACAAATTGTTGATGCATTAGCAGATGTTACGCCAATTGTAAGTACATTCTTTGATGATAAGGAAGCCGGAGTAATGGTGATGGACGACAATCCAGAGATTCGGCGTAATCGGCTGAATCTATTGGGGTTACTGCGAAACCACGCCCGGGTACTGGCAGATTTTGGCGCGATCGTGAAAAGTTAAATAGTAGGCAGGGTGTAGCAAATAATTGAACCCAATGCTTAAGTTGCTGGAAATCAACCCAACTCTATTAAGTTTTGTAAATATTCCTCAAACCCTGACATAAGACATAAGACATAAGACTATAAGAGCCGCTAACTTTAATTTTTTCCACCGACTGAGTATCACAATTCCTGATCCCGCTCTTGTTGTCTCCGGCGAATATGGTCATTTAACTCTTCCATAGCTTTCATGTTCCGCCCTTTTTGCTCAATATCTCTATTGGAAATCCCCAATTTTTTTTCAATCCACTGTTGAACCTCTTGGGTTGATAACGTATAAGTTTCCGAAAGACTCGCCTTTCTTTTGTGCTGTAATCGCCTTTCCTTCTGATTCATACCCCCATCCTCCCACTATAAGTTTACAAAGATGGATGCACCCAACGGTAGAGGTGAAGCATTGGAAAATTAAGCCTATAGTAATCATCCCCAATGTTAGACCCAAATGCTTCACCCCATCGGTTGAGAAGGCAGAAGATGAAAGGCTGTAGGGCAGAGGTTCCACTCTCCAAGGAGATTCTGACCCCTCCAGATACCAAATCCGCTTTTGTAACCCCCCCCTTGGGTACTTTTGCTTTCTAGCCCTTCTGCCTTCTGCCTTTCTTTGGTTAAAAAATTCAGGCAACGGTTAAATTAACTTGGACGGTGATATCATCATAATCGAGATCACCGCCACCAAACACATCCTCAAAGCCAAACTTGTTCTCACCGAGTAGACGGACGTGGTCTTTCCCATCAGGATTAGCGCCTAAATAGGCAAAGTAGGCAGTGGGATCGGCATAACCAAGGCGCTGATTTGTCGGATTTGTTGCCAACCATTCTTCTGTTGTGCCATTAGCGATAATGTAAGGCGCTAAAATAGTTCCTGCTTCTAGCTCGACTTGGAGACTTCCTGTATTTCGGTTCATGTCGCCAACAACTTGTTGGGCTAAAGCCGCTTCAGCATAACCTGCCTCATCAGGGCTAATCAGTTGACCCGTTACCGTATCTTGAACATCTCCTTGCTCATTTTCAACGACGTAAAACCCGACGGAATTGTTAAAGCCAGCATTATTCTCAATATTGAAAAAATGGGCTGATACTGGACGGTTTTGATCTTGCAAGTCGATGAGTTCGGGTTCCCCGTCAGTGATTAGGATGGGGTCATTTTTGGCAGGTGTAGTATCCTGATTATTGCCATCAAAACTCAATGGTTCGTCTACCTCAGTCGTTTGATCAGCAACCGCTGCGACTAAGTGGAGTTCATTATTGCTCAAACTATTGCCGCCTGCTGTCGGCGCCAGTGTAGCACCCCCTGTCACCTCTGGATTGCCCGGTATCGGGGCGGTTTGTACAGCACCCCCATTATCGATGAAGTCTCCTAATTGAGGGTCAAGCAGCTTGGCTTTAGCTGTTATTTTCGTATCGTTAGGATTGGGCTCTTCTGACTGAAAGTTACCGCCCCCATCACTAAATACCTTACCGGTGTGATGGTAAATATTCCAATTGTTGCCACCATTGTTGGCTACGTTATCAGCAACTAGGGTCTTTTTGAGGGTAACATTATTGCCACCGCCCCAGAATCCTCCACCTTGCCATCCCGCATAATTATTGGCAATCGTGGTGCTAGTAATCTTCGTTGGATTAGAACCATTCCCTAAAAGAATCGCTCCTCCCAAACCACTCTTTCCATCGGTTGATTTTGCTTCGTTGCCGTAGAAAATACTGTTTTCAATCGTGACAGGTGATTTCTCTCCTGTCCACAAACCACCGCCTTGCACCAGCGCCCGATTATCAGCAAAGGTGGTGTTACGCACTGTCAATTTACTATTCCCGTGCCGCACTCCACCGCCAAGAGCATCACCTTTGGAATCTTTGATCACCTGATTATCGATGATTGTGCTATCTTCAATAATCACTTCGTCGCCCGGATAGGCGTATAAAAACAGTCCTCCTCCTTGTCCGGCTCCTTTATTACCCTCAAACCGACTATTGCGAATCTCAATTTTGCCCTTGGTACTGTTATCAGTAGTTGCTGAAGCACCATCGGTAAAAATTGCACCTCCATAACCCTTTGTATGGGGACCCAAGGGACCACCGGGAGTGGAGTCATTATCGGTGAAGGTGGAGTTTTCGACGATTAATCCCCCCAAAACGGTGTTAATCGCCCCACCATTGGTTCCGGTATTTTCCGTAAACTCACTATCTTTGACGGTGAGAGAACTTTCACTACCAACTGCGATCGCACCACCACCTCGTTCACTCTTACCGGTCTGACTATTTCCCGATGTGCTATTATTGTCAAACTCAGAGTTAATTACAGTAGTTTTACTGCGCCAACCGGCAAAGATGGCACCACCTCCTTCACCGTTAGCATGATTATTCCGAAATTCGCTATCTTCTACCGTTAGTTTGGTGTGACTTTCTGTCCGAATTCCCGCCCCAGCGCCTTCTTCACCTTTTTCCGTCGTTTTGCCATTGGCGATGATCAGATTCTTTAGGGTAACCTCTACAGCTCCCCCTGTTGGATCATCTTGAATAAAAAAAACGCGGGAGGCGTTATTACCACTGATGGTTAAACCTGATGCCTTAGACCCATCAATAGTTAGGTCTTTATCAATTTCGAGTTGACCACTGGTCAGCTTAATGGTCTTATTTTTCAGACGAGAGGCGAATTTAATTGTATCTCCTGACTGGGCTTGCGCGATCGCATCTCTTAAGGAACCTTGTCCTTTGTCTTTCTGGTTTTGAACCGTGAATACTTGTGACATTGTTTGCTCTCCAATACTATTTGACTAAAGTGCTAATTTGGAGCATATTATTCTTTGGCGAAATGGTGGGCAATCCCCCCTTATTTAGTCATCGTTGAATTTGCTGTATTTTTTCTGACAGCATGGCTTCAACTTAACATCGTGCTGTCTCTTTGAATAGATTTTTATCACGATGTTCTCTACTTTGTACCATTAATAGAGCCTTACTAGCAAATTAGGCAACCAAATTAATAATACTTAATATTTGTTTTATTTTGTTTAATTGATGAAACAATACTATTTATTTTTGTTTTTTTAGAATACAAAAATTAATTTTATCAGACTTATAAAACTGAAGTATTTTCTCTAAAAAAATAGATGTAAATAGTAAAATAAGTTCCCTAAAAAAATAAAATAATTGTTTCCAGGGAACCTAATTCAATTTATTTCGCGGCTAAATACAACCTTTACAAGTCGTCCAGTTCCAAAAGCCCTCGTAGTTGTTGCTGGAATAATTGCTGTTGTAGCGATGTAAACTACAACCCGGACATGGCAAGAAAGTCACAGAAATAGGTCATGATAACTAGTAGTTCCCGATTTAGGAGTGCGGATGTCTCTTTCAATCTCGCACTTCAGGCAGAATCCCACAGCTATCTTCTGGTAGAATTATTAGTGCCTGGACTGTAGAGACGTTGCAGGCAACGTTTCTACATGGTAATTAGAATTAAACGAACGAACCATCATCAGGTTATGCCCAACGCTCACGTCATTGGTCTGGGACGCTCCGGAATGGCAGCCGCACGACTCCTGAAACAGGAAGGGTGGACGGTAACAGTCAGTGATAGCAAAACCTCTGAATCTTTGCAACAGCAACAACAAGCGCTGACGGTTCAGGGAATTACGGTTAAACTGGGTTATTCCCTCACCCTTGGCGATGGGGATTTACCTGAACTGATTGTGGTGAGTCCTGGTGTTCCTTGGCATATCCCGGTTTTAATGGAAGCTAGGAATCGCGGGATTGATACGATTGGCGAGATGGAACTGGCTTGGCGTTATCTCAAGTCCTCTCCTTGGGTTGGGATCACAGGGACGAATGGTAAAACTACGACAACGGCGCTGATTGCGGCTATTTTTCAAGCGGCTGGTTTCCATGCGCCCGCCTGCGGTAATATCGGCTATGCGGCTTGTGAACTGGCTCTGGCGCAGTCCTTAGAGACGCGCCATGGCGCGTCTGTACATGAGAAACTACCCCAATCTCCAATTGATTGGGTTATTGCAGAAATTAGTAGTTATCAAATTGAGTCGTCACGGGAGTTAGCGCCAAGGATTGGGGTGTGGACAACCTTTACGCCGGATCACTTGAACCGCCACAAGACGCTGGAAAATTACTACACTATCAAAGCTGAGTTACTGTCGCGATCGCACGATCAAGTCTTTAATGGTGATGACCCGTATTTGCGTCAGTTGGGGACAACCCATTGGTCAAACGCTTACTGGACGAGTGTCAGGGGACTTGACGCGACGCCTCGTCCCTGGGTGTATATAGAGAATGGTTGGGTAATGGTGGAATCGGAACCGATTGTCCCCGTGGATTCCTTGCGGATGGTGGGGAATCACAATCAGCAGAATTTACTCATGGCAGTTGCCGTAGCGCGGTTAGCTGGGATTGAGAAACAGGCAATTAGTGAGGCAATTACCAATTTTCCCGGTGTTCCTCACCGCCTAGAACATATTATCACCTGGCAGGGTATCGATTTTATTAATGATAGTAAAGCCACAAACTATGATGCGGCGCAGGTAGGATTAGCGGCGGTTGATAGTCCCGCTATTTTAATTGCTGGGGGTGAAGCCAAAGCGGGGGATGATACTCAGTGGTTGAACGCCATTCAAGCTAAAGCGGCGGCTGTTTTACTGATTGGTGAGGCGGCGCCTGCCTTTGCCCAACGCTTGCAGGAATTGGGTTATTATCGTTACGAGATTGTGGAAACAATGGCACGAGCTGTTCCTAGAGCAGCGGAATTAGCGCAACAGGATAATGCGCCTGTGGTTTTACTTTCACCGGCTTGTGCTAGCTTTGACCAATATCAAAGTTTTGAACATCGGGGTGATGATTTCCGTCAGCAGTGTTGGCAAAATTTTAGTCCTTAGTACCCCGCTTCGCGATGGCATGAGTGAGGATTTACAACTAGATTAGGAGATTAGGGCACGGCAATGCCGTGCCCCTACCCCATCAATTATCCCTGATGTAGGGGCACGATACTATCGTGCCCTATTATTTTAACTAATTAATTGGGATTGAAATTTCATTTCGGGAAAGATGCGATCGCACGTTTTGCCAGGGTGATTGAAATTGTTGCAACACAGATGCAGTATTCAAGCCGACATGATATTATGCGCTAATCGGTTGAGGCGTTCCGAATAACTTTTCATCACATTTAGAGCAAAAATTGGTGTTTCCTGAACCGCAAACAGAAATCGCTGCTGATCCAGAAATGCTAGGGTACAATCTGTTTTCGCGATCGCGCTATAGGTTCTGTCACCTACTCCAATCAATGTTCCGGTACCAAACACCTCACCCTTACCAATGGTTTCTACAATATTACCATTGACCGAGATGTTCACTTCTCCTTCCAGGATGCCATACATGTAGTTCGCTGGATCACCTTCTTTGAAAATAACCTGATCGGCAGAAAATGTCTTAGGATCAGACTGTTTTTGTAAGATGCTGACTGTGTTTGCGGGTTCTACCATGTTCTGTCATTTGTCATTCGTCATTTGTCTTATGTCATTTGTTTGTTCATGTAGGGGCGAAGTATTTGGGGGGCTACCTGATCATACTTGTCCAAAATGTTTTACCCAAATGCTTCGCCCAACTCCGGTGATGTCGTTGATAGATAAAACGGATCAAATCGGGGCGGGTTTAGTCACATCTGGGTTAAGTCAGAAACGATAGTAGTAAAACCCGCCCCTACACACCGGGTTCCCGCGAAGGTTGTCAAGGATATTTCATCCCTCAACTCGCCCCAACCAATAAATTCTGATACGCCGCCTCAATCCGTTCGACTTCCGATGATACCTCTGTCTCTAATGTCTTCAACCGCTCTAATTCTGCCCCATTATTAATCTCATGGGACTCTTTTTGTGCAATTAAATTATCCAACTCTGACTTCCGCGCCTGAATATCATCATTCATCCGTTCCGTCACTTCTCGCTCATACACATCAAAGCATTCTTTCACCGCATCGTGAATCGGTTGCCATTGTTCTCGTGCTACCTGGGGTAAATATTTAACTAACTCTTTCTTCGCCGCTTTCACCAACTCCTTCCGCGCTTGATCTGCTTGTACAACCCCAACCCCTAACCCCAATAACGCCAATCCCACAGGTCCCAAAACAACC
This sequence comes from Coleofasciculus sp. G3-WIS-01, assembly GCF_040223135.1. Taxonomy (NCBI): domain Bacteria; kingdom Bacillati; phylum Cyanobacteriota; class Cyanophyceae; order Coleofasciculales; family Coleofasciculaceae; genus Coleofasciculus; species Coleofasciculus sp. G3-WIS-01. The sequence goes on along the minus strand of NZ_JAVJZI010000031.1, from coordinate 23,153 downwards.
CCTGAAACCGCTGTAATCATCGCCCCAACACCCATCACCGTAATAAAATTAAGGGCAATATTTTTCCAATCAAAACCCGCCCCCGCCATGGCTACCCCAGCAATATTTCCCCTTGCCAAGGAAAAGAGTCCCGCTGCCCATTTTGCCCAAGCGGGAGAATTGTCTTCTGGGGTTGTACCAATCACTGGAGTTATGCGTTGTCCGGTTAACTTTTCGGTAATTTTTTCCGTAACTTTGGTATAAGATGCACCATAACTGGCGGCACTTTTCGATAACTGCAAAAACGCGCTATCCATCTCTTTTTCAGCCATTAAACTCCAGGCAGATAATTTATCATTTATATACCGCTCAAATGCCTGTTGCAATCCCGCTTCAAAGGCTTCCCGTCTCCCTCGACTCAAAAAATCCATGAATTGAAAATCCGGCTGATACTGCATGAAATCAGCTTCAAAGGTATTCCCCAAATTTAAAACATAATTGCGGAAGGAATCCGCCACAGCTTTTGCCTTACTATCCCGTACCGATTTGATTTCAGCTTGGAACTGTTGACAGATATCATTCAGCTTCTTAAATTCAGGTTCTACGGAATTAATCCGTTCTTTTAACTCCTGAACATCCTGTTCTAACAAAGGAATTCGCCGTTCAATCGCTTCCCGCACATGACTATACCCTTGACGCGCCAAGGTTCTGGCTTGGCGAAATTCAGCCACGGCTCGTTCCGTGGTCAAAAATGTACTTAATGCGCCCATAAATTCAGGAAATCCAGTTCCTTCCAGAGACGATGTTGGCTGCTTCACTCGTAACCTCAGGGCTTTAATTGCGGAAATCTCAAACACTCGTTCATCATAGATATCATACCCATCGACTTGACAGTAATCGGCTAAATTTGCTCGAAACACGCGCCGCACTTTATCTTCCGATTCTGCTAATTCTTCCGGATCATCCGGATCAATCAAACTTTCGCGAATCTGATCCCAAGCATTAATTAAAAAGAAAACCGATAATCCCCGATCCTTAATATAATTCTCTAAATAACGGCGTTCGGCTAAGGTACAAGGCTGAGTTGCCCGCAGTACAAATAAAATCGCATGGCAATTATTGATATATCCCAGAGATAACTCGTTTCGGGCTTCGGTATCATTGAGTCCCGGACTATCGACAATTTCTATACCTTTTTCTAATAACGCTAATGGATATTCTACGACAGCATAATTAACATTGGGAAACGCCTGTTTTTTCTGTTGTTCCAGTTGCTTGGCTTCAGCGGGATCAATGGTGTAGCGGCGCTTAAAACTCTTAAAGTCAATGTCTTCGGGGGGTGTACCATCATTAAAATGAACGGTGACTTTTTTTTCTGATCCATACCGCAGAACGGTTAATAAAGCTGTACAGGGATTAACATCTGAGGGTAATAGGTTCTCGCCAATTAAGGCATTGAGAAACGTACTTTTGCCCCGTTTCATATCGCCCAAAACCAGCAATCTGAATACACCTTGTCGTAAATTTGTACTGGCTCGGCTTAAATCATCAATATCCCGTTCCAACCCCAAACCGCCAGAGGTATCCTTGCCGACTGCTTCCCCTTTTGTCAGGGTTTGGGCGATTTCACCCAGACTCCTGGCGACTTGCGATCGCACTTTGGCAACGCGCTCTAAATTATTCAGGAAACTGTCTGTTTCTATTTTATAACTCATTGTTGATTTCTCCCTATACCATGCGTTTAGTGATCATAACCGATAAAATAGCTAAGTATTGTCTACCCGCTCCTTTCTTTCAGGTTAACCCGGTACTAACCCTGACTCCTCATACATAGATTCAATCTGCCAGTATTGGGCTAAAATATCACTATCTAACTGTCTCAATCGCTTTAACTCCGTTTGGTGATTGATTTGGCGACCTTTTTTTTGTTCAAGCAAGTTCTCTAATTGAATTTGGCGGGATTGAATATCATCATTAATGCGTTGAATTACGTCTTGCTCATACCGTTCAAAACAGTCACCAACTGCTTTGCCAATGGGTTCTTGTTGCTCCTGTGCCAATTGGGGTAAATAGTTAACAAACTGCTTTTTCGTCGCTTTAATCACGGCTTGACGCCCTTGTTCAGCTTGCATGGCGCCCACTCCCAAACTCAGCAGCACTAATCCTAGGGGATTCCAAAACCCTAAAGGAGTCAAAATTACCGCTAACCAATTAACCAGAATATTTTGCCAATTAAAACCAACAGCAGCTAAGGCGACACTAGCGATATTTCCTGAAGCTAAGGAGAAAAAACCCATTGCCCATTTTGCCCAAGTGGGTGACTCCTCCCCTGAGTCAACTGGAACTCTCGACGGTAGGGTTTGCCCAATTAATTTCTTGCTCATAGAATCAACAACCTGATTATAGGTTGCACCATAATTAGCCGCACTTTGGGCAAGTTGGGAAAAGGCTTCTTTCAAAGCATCCTCCGCTGTGCGTTCCCACGCGGCTAATTTATCCTGAAGATATTGCTCCAAGGCTTGCTTTAATGCCGCATTAAACGCCTCCCGTTTCCGCTGTTGTAAGAATTATAAAAGGTCAATTGTCGGCTGATAGGGAAAAAAATCCGATTCAAACGTCGTTTCTAAGTTCCGCACATACGTCTGAAATGAATTAACTATTTCCTTGACATTTGTATCCCGTATGGTACGAATTTCCTCACGGAATTGATCGCGAATTTGGGTGAGTTGTTCAAAGTCAGGATCAACCCCTTGAATCCGTTGTTTCAATCCCTCAATATCTTGATCCAGTAAGGGAATTCGCTGTTCAATAGCTGCGTGAGTGCGGCTATAAACTTGACGCGCCAGAGTTCTGACTTGCCGTAATTGTGCCACAGCCCGTTCTTGAGTTAAAAAGGTATTCAATGCCCTTAAAAATGGGGGAAATCCTGTGCTTTCTAGAGAATCCTGGGTTTTTTTTAACCGCCGCCGCAATGCTTCGAGGGAAGATATCTCAAATACTCGTTTATCATAGTAATCCTGTCCATCGTTTTTACAGTAGTCAGCTAAATAGGTTTTAAATACAGTACGTAACCGATTTTGAACCTTATCAAGTTCGTCTAGATGATCTGGATTAATCAATCCTTTGCCGATTTCATCCCAAGCGTTAATTAGAAAAAAAACAGTTAATCCCCGCCCTTTGATATAATTCTCTAAATAGCGGCGTTCCTCCAGCGTGCAAGGCTGCATTGCTCTGAATACAAACATGATCGCGTGGCAATTGTGGATATAGTTAAGGGATAATTCATTCCGGGCTTCGGTATCATTCAGCCCCGGAGTATCTACAATTTCGATTCCCTTTGCTAAGAGGGGTAAGGGATATTCGACAACGGCATGAGATACATCAGGAAATGCTAAACTATTCTCGGCTTCTAGGCGTTTGGCTTCGCTGGGTTTGATTGTATAGGTTTGCTTAAAACGGGCAAAATCCATAGATTGAGAGGAGTTATTTCCTTTAAAATAGACTGTGACTTTTTTTTGAGTTCCGTAGCGTAAAACTGTGAGCAGGGCTGTACAAGGATTGACATCGGATGGTAATAAATTCTCGCCAATTAAGGCATTGAGTAACGTACTTTTTCCCCGTTTTAAGTCTCCTAAGACTAATAATCTAAATACAGTTTGTTGTAAAGTTTGGCTAGCTCGGCTTAAATCCTCAATATCCCGTTCCAACCCCAAACCCCCAGAGGTATCCTTTACCGAGGCTTCCCATTGTGCCAAGGTTTGGGCGATTTCACCCCGACTTTTTGCGACTTGCGATCGCACTTTGGCAACTTGCTCTAAGTTATTCACGAAACTGTCTGTTTCTATTGTATAACTCATGGTTTATTGATTCCTTAAGCATTAGTTAATACCAAGCGCGATCGCGAGAATGGCGGGTTTAGTCAAGTTATCAGTTTTAGGCAAAACTTTATCCGTAAAATTGACCCCAACTACCGATAAAATAGGTGGGCAATGCCTACAATGTGTTTAAGTTTAACCCGGTACTAACAATAACTCCTCATACACCGACTCAACCTGCTGACATTCAGCTAATACATCAGCATCTAAACCTCTCAACCGCTTTAACTCAGTTTGTCGATTAATCTCACGAGATTCTTTTTGCTTGAGCAAGTTATCTAACTCAGCTTGGCGAGATTTAATATCATCATTCAGGCGTTGAATCACTTCCCGTTCATAACTATCAAAACAATCTTTAACCGCTTGACGAATGGGTTCTTGTTGTTCCTGGGCGAGTTGTGGTAGATATTTAACAAACTCCTTTTTTGTCGCTTTCATCACTTCTTTGCGGGCTTGTTCAGCTTGCAGTGCGCCCACGCCCAACCCCATTAAAGCCAATCCGATGGGATTCCAAAACGTTAATCCAGTAAAAATCAATAAAAAGCTGCTAATCCCAATTACCGCTAACCAATTAACCAGGATATTTTGCCAATTAAACCCAGCGGCGGCTAAGGCGACACCCGCCACATTTCCTGAGGCTAAAGAGAAAAAACCCATCGCCCATTTTGTCCAGCTAGGTGACTCCTCTCCTGAGTCAACCCGCACTCCCGGCGGTATCCTTTGCCCAATTAATTTCTCAGTCATAGAATCAACAATCTGATTATAAGTGGCGCCATAGTTAGCCGCACTTTGGGCAAGTTGGGAGAACGCCTCTTTTAAATAATCCTCCGCCGTGCGTTCCCACTCCGCTAATTTATCCTGAATATACTGCTCAAAAGCTTGCTTTAATGCAGCATTAAACGCCTCCCGTCTCTGCTGTTGCAAGAACTCCAGAAAGTCAATCGTCGGCTGATAGCGCAAGAAATCCGATTCAAATGTCTTTTCTAAGTTCAGTACATACGTGCGAAATGAATCCGCCACCCCTTTTCCTTTTGTATCCCGCATGGTACGAATTTCATCCTGAAATTGATCTCGGATTTGGGTGAGTTGCTCAAACTCCGGTTCAACTCCCTGAATCCGTTGTTTCAATTCCTGAATATCTTGGTCTAGTAAAGGAATCCGCCGTTCAATGGCTTCGTGAGTGCGGCTATAAACTTGACGCGCCAGAGTTCTAGCTTGGCGTAATTGTGCCACAGCGCGTTCTTGGGTCAAAAAGGTATTTAGCGCCCCTAAAAACGCCGGAAATCCTGTTCCTGCTAGTGAATCATCTCTTGTTTTCACCCGCCGCCGCAATGCTTCGAGGGAGGAAATCTCAAACACTCGTTCATCATAGTAATCGTGTCCCTCTTTTTGACAGTAGTCAGCCAGATAGGTTTGGAATACGGTGCGTAACCGATTTTGGGCGACTTCAAGTTCATCGGGATCATCGGGATCAATGAGTCCTTTGCTGATTTCATCCCAAGCGTTAATCAGAAAGAAAACCGTTAATCCGCGCCCTTTAATATAATTTTCTAGATAACGCCGTTCTTCCAGGGTACAAGGCTGCATTGCCCTGAATACAAACAAGATAGCGTGGCAGTTATTGATATAGTTTAGTGATAATTCATTCCGGGCTTCGGTATCGTTAAGCCCTGGACTATCAACAATTTCGATACCTTTTTCTAAGAGGGGTAAGGGATATTCGACAACAGCATAATCAACCTCTGGAAATGCCGAGCTTTTCTCGACTTCGAGGCGTTTGGCTTCGGCGGGATCGATGGTATAATTTTGCTTGAAACTGGCAAAATCTAGGGATTCTGGTGGTTTATCTCCTTTAAAATAAACCGTAACTTTTTTTTGAGTTCCGTAGCGCAAAACCGTCAGCAGGGCTGTACAAGGATTCACATCTGCGGGTAATAGGTTTTCACCAATTAAGGCATTGAGAAATGTACTTTTACCCCGCTTCAAGTCTCCTAATACCAGCAGCCGAAATAAGCCCTTCTGCAAATTATCGCTGGCAATCTGGATATCTTCACTTTCCCGTTCTAGACCCAATTTTCCGGAGGCTTCCTCAGCATCCAATTCCGCTTTTTCCAGCCGTTTGGCAATTTGACTCAGATGCATCGCCGCTTGATGACGCACTCTCACCACGCGCTCCAAATCCCTGAGTAAGCTGGTATTATCCACGGTATAGCTCCTAGTTTTTTGTAATTAACGCTTTGGGGAGATGAAGGCAGGTTTGACCGCTTCACTTCGCGCATAGGGCATGGCGCGTGATTCTACAGAGGTGCCATGGCGCGTCTGTTGGGGTTCTTTTGACTATTATCGTTTCTGACCTCACCAGGGATGGGACTAATGACCAATGACCAATGACCAATGACATTAAGACTTCTTGCGATCGCCTTCGAGGAAAAGCTTATACCCAATAAAGCCAATAACGCCGACAATCATGATCGTCGCGATCGCAGCACTAACCCGCACAATCAGAACAGTCGCCACGACAAAGACTAAGAACTTACCGAACATCACCAGCTTCCTCCCCCACCGTTGCAGCTTTCCTTCCGGTTGCTCATGCTTAACGGTTTGGTAGAGAGGAGGTGGATTAATTTCCGCTTCCAGTTCGCGCAGCCGGAGTTCTCGCTCGCGTTGGATCAGGTCGTGTTCCCGGCGCTGAAGCTCCCGGTCTTCATTATTGGGAGAAGTCATCTCAGTTCATCCTAGTCGGGGAATTAATTATGATAGGTTATGGAAAGGTTAAAGAAACTTGGCACTTTAGTGAGTCGTTTTCACCATAAATTTTCTCTTACTTTAACCTTAGAGCCTCAGCATCTGCTAGATCCCGTTAAAAAACTTTAGGGCAAACCCCCTCAGCTCCCAGACGTAGCATGCTACGTCTCTACACCGCTCCCCCTGCATTATTCGTGTTGGGTTGGCTGATGTTGAGCATCAACCAGAGTTTCTTTAGATTGATCGAGTAAACCCTTACCAGAAGACGTGCGCTTTTTGGCATTAGTTGACGAGTCCAGATGAGTGATGTCGTCATGCAGATGAATCTGAATTTTTGGCCCGGAACTCGCCAGACGAATAATCATCCCATCCACAACCGACATTTGGGTAAAGCGTTTCCCATCGATATAGGTTCCGTTAGCACCCAAGCTGATAATTCGCCAAATTGAACCATTTCGTCGCAGTTCGACATGGTGACGTGAAACGACGGCGCTGTATAAAATGACATCATTATCCGTAGACCGCCCAATCCGAATCACTGATTCCGACTTAAACGGCCAACTTTGAACAGGTACCGACTGGAGAGGATGCAGCAGGGTCAGAGTAATCACCGGTGTTACATCATTCAAAAACGTGGGTCCTTACAACTGAATACTTCTAGAGCTTCCCATAAATCTAGGAACTGGATTTGGGCAAGAGCTATTCTCTGCTGAGACAGTTTTTACTCTTGCTTACAGGATAAAGGAATGCTCGGCAAGTAGTTTACCAACAAAGACTGCCATAATCACACCTTTTAATTTCAGGCTACCACTGGTTGACATCCTCCCTCAGCTTCAGCGAATAGGCAAGGGACTTAGGACACTTGGAACAAAAACGTGACCAGATCGCCTTTGCCTAGGCTAATGCGATCGCCTGTGCGTAAGCGATGACGATCGCCACTCGGTAAAGGGGTATGGTTAACATAAGTCCCATTAGCGCTGCCCACATCTTCAAGATAATAAATATCTCCCTCGACACGAATATCCGCATGAACTCTGCTTACAATCTCAGAATTAGGAAAACCCGACACATCAACGTCAGGGGGAATCTGATCGTTAGGTTTACCGATATGAATCACACGGATATGGGAGGGTAATTCAATCTTGCTCTGAGTTTGTAGGTGCAGCAGATAAACCGACTGCACCTGTAATTGGGTTTTAGCACTACCCGGAGTTGGAGTCGCTACAGGGGGCGGGGGTGGGGCTGTTTGCTCTTCCGGTAAGGTTGTCTTTTCTTCTGTTGTCGTCCCGGGTTGACTAACCAGGGTAGCTGGTAGCTCAATACCGGGATCAGGTGGCGGGTCAGGCGTGAGTGATTGGGAACTCATTGAGAGAGGTTCGGGTTCAATTAGAGGGTCAGGGGGGTCTAAATCGGGGACATCGGGAGCCGACATCGGAGCTGATGTTGCGGGGCTTCCCGTCGAGCCACTGGCTTTTAGGTTAAACCCACATTGACCGCAGAAGCTAGCGTCTGTTTGAACTGTTGTACCACAGTTGGGACAACTCATGGTTGCGGGTAAGGGAGTATAGCAGGCTTCGCATTGAGTCGCACCGTCTGGATTTTGGTGATTGCAGTTAGGGCAAACAATCATAAGCCATTCAAAATTTACGCATTCAAAATTACCAACAAAAGCGGTTTAACAAACAGATGAGGGCAAAACCGCTGAAAACCTCTGGGTAAGCATGAGCCTTACTGCTGCTGCTGCTGCTCTCTAAAACTTGATCAAAGTTAACTATTGCTAGTCAGAGCTTATCCGTCTAGTTCCTGCTTCAACCTGGGGAGACGGCTCCTTCCAGTCCACAGGCGTAAATTCCGCTCAAGCCGAACGTACTTTATCATCGGGGGCATTTTCAAGATTAATCGATGCATTTTGATCGCGGTCTTGAGAATGCCCACATTTAATGCAATTAAATACTCGTTGATGCAGTTTCATGTCCTGCTTATGCCCACAGTGAGAACAAGTTTTAGAACTGGGAAACCATCGGTCAACAAGTTCTACTTTGCTTCCGTAATGGGCTTGCTTGTAAATCAACTGCCGACGAATTTCATAAAAGCATTTATCACTAAGGGCGTTGGCGAGTTTTTGATTAGCCATCATCCCAGAGACATTGAGATCCTCTATCCGAATTTTGTCAGCACGACGACTTAAATCAGTTGTCATTTTCTGAGTCGTATCTTTTCGGATATTGACAATAATAAAATGCCGACGCGCCAGTTTGACATAATATTTCTTGGCGTTGCTAGATGCTCTTACTCCTTGCCGCTTGTTTCCAAGGACTTTGTTCCGATTACGCCATTGAATCTTACCGAGCTTGGTTTTCGCTGTTTTGGTGGTAACTGGCATCTCGTACTTGGTTCCATCAGAAACAGTTGCTAAACATTTCACTCCCAAGTCAACTCCAATCCGATGTACTGGATGGACTCTTGGGGGTATTTTTTCAGCGTCAACTGTAAAAGAGATAAACCATTTGTCCGCTGCTCTTGATACTGTGAAAGTTTGGCAGCTACAAAAGAAATCAATTGGTTCTTTTAAACGGAATGTTGTCATTCCTGGAGGCTTGATTAGCTTACCCGGATTAATAACCGCCCTGTTCGTAAAAGGAAGCGCAGGTTCACCTTTTTTGGGGTAAATTCCGCTGGTTTTGTAAACAGTAAAGGAGTCTCCTTTCTTCTTGGATTTCTTCTTGGGAAACCCACCTAGACCTTTACGCCATCTGGCAAGCGCATCCTTAATGTCCATAAATGCAGACTGATAAATAGTGGATGGATATTGTTTCATCCACCCATTCTCCGGTTTCTGCATCCTTAGGGTTGTGAAGACCTTTTTGATAGCAGCAAGGCGCTTAGAATCGCCAGCTTTTATGTCTTCAAATAACCAGCTAGTGGTAATCAGGTCGAGGCAATAGTTATAGACAAACCGTTTAAACCCTGCACAGCCACGCATTCGGGTTTTCTCTCGATTATTCAGTTTGAGTTCCCGCTTGATGGCGTACATTGCTAAACCGACTTGTATCTATTTGTATGAATAAGTATAGCTCAGTCTGAACAAGGTTCTTCTCCATCGACAATATATATCCTCTGATTTCCTAGTGTGCGCTCGCGTTACTAAACGTCCCTCCCTCTCCCATCGTCGCCGGGTTGAGACTCAAACCCCGATCATTTTCCCAAACTCGCCAATCTTCCACATAAACGGCTAAACCTCTCTATACAAATCAATTATAGAGAGGTTTGATCAGGTTTTTGGCGATTTAATTATGCTCCTTCATCAAAGCACAATTAAGCGTTCTACCTTAATAACTTGTTACATCAGCTCGCTAGCTCTGTCTGCGTTTCACCTCTTGACCCGCAAGCTCATCTAAAAGCCACCACAATTCACCTTGAGGCTGAATGAACCGCGCCGGATAGGTCAAGGGGTCAGCCTGATCAGCAAAGATTTGAGCCAGCGCGGGCTGCTTTCCCGCCCCCGCCACGAGAAACATGACACAATGGGCTTGGTTAATCAAGGGTACAGTAAAACTAATCCGAGGTTGACCATCTTTATTGCCCACAGTAACCCGGCGATCGCAAACCTGTAGGGCTTGGGTATGAGGAAACAGGGACGCCGTATGGGCGTCGTCACCAATGCCCAATAAAATCACATCAAATTCGGGAAACTCACCTGCTGCTAAGCCAAAGAACTCCCCCAATTGAGCATCGTGCTTGGAGGCGTCTGCTTCGGGAGACTCACCATCTGTGGGTATTGGGTGAATATTCGTGGGTGGAATATCGACGTGATCCAACCAAGCCTGACGTGCCATCTTTTGATTGCTATCCGGGTGATCTGCCGGAACATAGCGTTCATCGCCCCAAAAGATATGCAGTTTATCCCAGGGTAGATTCTGAGTGGCTAGGGCTTCATAGAGCGGCTTGGGTGTACCTCCCCCCGCTAAAGCCATAGTACAGCGACCTGAGCGTTGGATTGCCTCCTGTATCTTGGTCAGGACAACATCAAGCGATCGCTCAATCAGCGCCGCCTTATCGGGCAAAACTTCCACAATTTTTGTCATGAATCTGTGATCCTCCTCAAAAGGTTACTGCGATACCCATGTCAGTTTAGAACTATCCTCAAATATGTAGGAAAACAACGAGGTGTCTACAGTGATGAAGTAGATCACAGGGAAACCGCTCAAACTTGTCCCAACTGTCGCGTCGAGTTCAAAAAGGAACTTGATTTGCCGTAGGAGGATTTCACTATGGACAAGTCCCTCTACCTAAGTGAAGCCTAATTTTTCCATACTGTATCGGGTACACTCTCTTCTAGGGTAAGCAAAAAAGTACATGGAAACCAGCTTGCCCAGTAAAGTAGAAAGTGAACCATAACAGTCGTCTGAGGCTTCAACAACCCTAACCTAGCTATCGCTCTTTGGTTAGGGATTGCCAGGGACAGGACTGGCAACGTAAGAGTTGAATAGCACCACCCTTGCCATCAACTGATACACACTTCCGGATACTTCCCCAGTCCGGACTATCTGTAAGCCTACTTGTTTAGGCGCTTTAAGAGAGGACATTTTGTTGGTGGTGGTCGAGGGGACTGATAACTTACACACGAGAGGCTTATACCCATGATTCGTGTACCAGTATTATCACCAGATGGTGAGCCGTTGATGCCAGCCAAAGCCAGCCGTGTTAGACGGTGGTTAAAGGCTGGGAAAGCCAAGGTAGTACACAACGACCTGAACTTATTTCAAGTCCAGTTAGTTGAGGAACCATCAGGCAAAAAAACTCAGGACATTTTGACCGGAATTGATCCGGGTAAGCTGTTCACAGGCGTTGCTGTCCAGTCGAGGTGTGCGACCTTATTTTTAGCCCACCTCAAGTTGGTGTTTAAGAACGTAACCAAACGGATGAGCCAACGGGCAATGATGCGACGGGGGAGACGGGGGCGACGGATTAACCGGAAGGTTCCGTTTAACCAACGCAACCACCGTGAATGCAGGTTCGATAACCGCAAGGGTCACAAAATACCCCCTAGCATCCGGGCTAATAAACAGCTTGCCTTCCGGGTAGTACAAGAGCTGAACAAGATCTATCCATTTACCGATGTGGTGGTGGAGGTGATTAAAGCCATGGGTGACAAAGGGTTTAGTCCTGCCATGGTTGGTCAACATTGGCAGATCGAGCAACTCAAACAGGCAGGTTATACCGTCCACGCTCAAGAGGGATGGTACACCTCAAACCTAAGAAAATACCTAGGTTTACCCAAGTCCAAGAACAAAGCTGAGGAGTCACCCACCGCCCATGCCGTTGATGGGATTTGCCTCGCCGCGTCCCAGTTTATGCGGTATCGACAGGTTAAGGGTAGAAGCGGCACCTTCTTAGGTGAAATTGCGGTAACACCATGCCAATTCGCGGTAATCATCCGTCCCCCAATCTGCCGCCGCCAATTACACCTGATGATTCCTAGCAAGGGAGGAAAGCGGCGCGGCTACGGTGGCACAGTCACCCGCCACGGGTTTAGGAAGGGCGATTATGTCAAGGCGGAAAAAGCGGGTATCACCTACTACGGTTACGTTTCCGGTGACACCAAAACCCAAGTTTCGGTGAGTAACGCCAACTGGAAACGGTTGGGACAGTTCACCGCCAAAAAAGTCCAATTGTTGCAGCGAAATACCGGACTGGTATCAACAGTTGGATTGTCAAACCTAACCGCATTGAGCGGCGCGGTTTGACCTCTATTCCTCCCCGACCTGCTTCGCTGAGGTCGGGGTCTCACGAGGTAAAGCGATGAAAAGTAGTACGATGTATTCTTCGTTCGCGGGTTTGGCACTTAAGATAGTCGGGCTGATCATGATCCTATCGTCCCTGTTGGATTATCTGGTGCTGATTATTCCCTCTCCTGGGGTGAGCCCCCTTGAGAGTTCATGGCAGCTGAATTTAACCACCCAACTGGTTGATCGGGGTGTTATCCCGATGGTGGGAATTGCTTTTTTGGTGGCGGGATATTGGATCAGCAACAACAGTGGTGGCTCATTACCTGAGCGAAAATCGTCGATAAGCGACTTGAGATTCTGGGCATTTTTACTCTCCAGCCTATTGGGATTACTATTTCTGTTGCTTGTCCCCTTGCACTTCAACAATGTCCGCATCCAAAGTAATCAAGCGATCGAACAGATTGGTCAGCAAGCCCAGCAAGCCGAAACCCAACTGGAAACTCAAGTTCAGCAGATTGATACTCTGCTTCAAGATCCACAACAGCTCGAACGACTAGACCAAGCCATTGAAAGCGGTCAAGCCCAAGGAGAGCAACTCGCGCGACTCCAAGCTCTGCGAGAACAATTGATGGCTCTTAGACAAGATCCCGACGCGATCGCTCAAAGAACTGAGCAAGCTCAGACTCAAATCCGGGGTCGTAAACAAGAACTTGAGCAACGCGCCCGAACTGAGGCTTTGAAAACAGGTATCCGTATCGGTTTAAGCAGCTTACTCCTAGCCATTGGCTACAGCATTATTGGCTGGATGGGATTGCGTAACTTGGGCAGTTAATCTGTAAGTCATTGCTATGGGAGCAAAAGGTGGAAAGGTTTGATAACAGTCTCCAAATTGTCAGTTTATACAGATTTGCGATTCAATAGAAGATACAGAGAAACACCCTAATCACCCCTTCGGAAATAACGAATAACCTCTATTCGACCCAATTGCCAACTGCTACAGGTAATCCCCAGTTCGGCTTGTGTGTGCCATCGGTGACGACTGGCATTAAAGCGGATTGGGGTTCTCAATTTGAGAGAAGCTTTTTAGTGGGACTCATGTTTTTACAACCTTTGACATGTTCTCGATTTATATCCTGACCTACAACGAAGAACGAGATATTCAAGAGTGCATTAACTCAGCGCTGCTGTGTGATGACATAATTGTGGTGGATTCGTGTAGTAGCGATCGCACCATAGAACTTGCCCAACGCTATCCCGTGCGAGTTGTACCTCATGCTTTTGAAAGTCACGGGCGTCAGCGCACTTGGATGCTGGAACACATCCCTACCAAGTACGAATGGGCTTACATCCTAGAAGCGGATGAACGGATGACCCCAGCCCTATTTGCTGAATGCCTAGAAGCCATAAAGAACAACGATTACGTGGGATATTATGTTGCCGAACGAGTCATGTTCATGAATCAATGGATTCGTCACTGTACTCAGTATCCCCGTTACCAACTCCGTTTACTGCGAAAAGGTCACGTCTGGTTTACCGATTATGGTCATAGCGAACGGGAAGTCTGTAATGGAGCGACAGGATTCTTGAAACAAACCTACCCGCACTATACCTGTAGTAAGGGATTTACGCGCTGGATTGAAAAACATAACCGCTATTCCACCGATGAAGCCCGGGAAACCTTAAGCCAGCTTGAACAAGGCACTGTCAACTGGGGGGCTTTATTGCTGGGGCAATCAGAAGTGGAACGGCGTCATGCCCTTAAAGATCTGTCTCTACGGTTGCCCTTTCGTCCATTGTTACGCTTTTTCTATATGTACCTTTTCCTGGGAGGCTTTCTGGATGGACGCGCTGGCTTTACCTGGTGTACCTTACAGGCATTTTACGAATATCTAATTACCCTCAAGGTTTGGGAACTCAAGCAGCAACAACTGCCCTAACTTGATACCCTCGACTCCTAACTCTCTTTCTGAAGACCGACGGGTAGAGATGGATTAATACGTTCTGTATTGATACACCTTTAAAAATAATGGAATATTTCATCGGCAACCGCAGTGATGCGACATCCTCCACTACCCTAGAGTCAGCCAGGAAACAAACGCAACGTGAGAAATGACACCCCAATCCCCTCGGCAACCTTAATTCGGAAACCTTAATAGAGATATCAATACTTGCAACAATTCTTAACAAGCTTTACAACTAAAGAGAGAACCCTCGACCAAGAGTACTGCTTCACCGGGGCAGCAAAACGGGGTTGAGCAGGAGTTCATCCCCATCAACGGCTGGGAAAGCTGGCGGCGATTGCCGTTCATCGGGTCAAGGTTTCAACAGCTACCAGTAATTGAGGGAGCAATGACAGACGTTTAAGATCCATTGTAAGGAGAGTCAGTACTCTGTGATCCAACGCTTCAAGCAGGACTTAAAAAACGACCTAATCGCCGGTCTACTGGTAGTGATTCCCCTCGCTACCACAATCTGGCTGACGATTACCATCGCCAATTGGGTGATCAATTTTCTCACCCGTATCCCCAAGCAACTCAATCCCTATAATAACCTCCACCCCATTTTGGTCAATCTCTTGAATTTATTGGTGGGGCTAACGGTGCCCCTCCTGTGTATTCTGCTGATTGGCTTAATGGCACGTAATATTGCGGGGCGGTGGTTGCTGGATTTAGGAGAACGAGTGTTACAGGCAATTCCCCTGGCTGGCTCAGTCTATAAAACGCTCAAACAGTTATTGGAAACCCTACTTAAGGATTCCAGCAGCAAATTTCGGCGGGTGATTTTGGTGGAGTATCCGCGTCAGGGAATGTGGGCGATAGCCTTCGTCACGGGAACAGCCACGGGTGAAATTCAAAGCAAACTCAACGACACCATGTTGAATATTTTCATTCCCACTACCCCAAACCCGACCACAGGATGGTATGCTGTTGTGCCGGAAAATGAAGTGATTAATCTCTCAATGTCGATCGAAGATGCCTTTAAGGTATTAATCTCCGGTGGAATTGTTGGACCGGCTGAATCCTCCATAGGTATGCCCCTAAAGATGCCATACGGTAAGACGACACGAGAGCAACCCCTACCAGATATGCGCCCGCAGCAGATGTTACCCACGGAAGAAAGTTCCTAGGGATTAGGGATAGGGGAAGAAGGGGACAAAGCACAAAAGACACAGGACAAAAGAACAAAGGACAAAACCATGCAACCCCGTAGAATTGCTCGTGAACTGGCGCTTTTAAGCCTCTCTCAGATGCCTACTGAACCGGAACAGCTTGAGGAAAAACAACTGAGTCAGATGGTATTAATCGCCGTGAGGACTCTAACCGATGAAATTCACGAAGCATTAGAAACAGCCGCAGCAGAACTCAAACGCGGGAGCGATCGCCTCCTGGGGAGTGAAACCCGCGCGATCGATGTGCGAAGTGCTAAAACGATGGTCGCTGACGCCATAGAATTGACTCAGAAAGCGATTAACCGTATCGGTGTCGCCGTAGAAATGCCGGAAATGATTCAGCTGGCTAATCAAGCAGAGGTGCGGGCTTATGCCATAGAAATTCTACAGGCGATCGGTCGCAGGCAAGTAGAGATTGATGAAATATTAGTTCAATCTCTTAAAGATTGGCAGATTAATCGCTTACCCCGCATTGACCGGGATATTTTACGAATAGCGGTGGCAGAAATAGCCTTTTTAGGCATTCCCGATCGCGTCGCGATTAACGAAGCCATAGAACTGGCTAAACGCTACAGCGATGAAGAAGGGCATCGATTTGTCAATGGCGTGTTGCGTCGCGTCACTATCCTGATGAGTGAGCCAGACTCCCCCATTCTACAAAAGTCCATTTAACCCTAGGTACAATCCGATCAGCCCTACCCTGAGCGCGATCGCTAAAAAACTATCGTAACGTGGGGGAAGATGTCAAATATTGCTAAGGATACTCATAACTCCAACTAACAACTCAAAATGTCGGTAGGGGCGGGTTTAATCACATTGGGGTAACAAACAAAGTTTAATCGTCAAACCCGCCCCTACTCAAAACCATGCCCTCGATCGCAGCGAAGGGTCAAAACTCAAAACTATTTCTGGTTAGGTGCAATGGTGTTTAATTGGTTCCGCCGCCAAATTGGTAAAAGTGAAACAGCTTCCGACGAACAGACGCAGGAGCAGCAGTCCGCAACTCCCCAGGTTGAATCACAGCAACCGGAGAGTGAGTCTACCACTCAGGAGCACTCATCAACAGTTGATGAAGACTATCTGAGTTGGGCAAAAGCAGCTTATACAAACCTGCAAAAGCAGCAGCAAGCACCCTCAGAAGCTCAAACCCCAGCGCCAGAGGTTCAACCGGACATAGCTGAACCTACTCAAGCTGAAATAACAGAGACGACAGAATCAAAAGAAACCTCCCCAGACTCAGAAACGGTGGAAGTGGCTCCAGAAGAGACGGCACCTGTAGAGTCAGTCTTTGAGCAGCCAGAGGGTGAAGTCACAGAAGCCCCAACACCAACGGTATCTCTAGATTCCACAGTTGTCACTGAAGCTGAAACCGAACAACCAGAACCTGACCAAATCGAGGTTCCGACTGCTTCAGACACCGTAGCCGCAGCGGAAACCCCAGCAGTACAGCCAGAACCTCCGGCTACAGAAGAATCAGCGACTGTACCGATTTGGGCAAGGAAAGCTGAACGGGAAGAACGACTCAAACGGCTCGAAGCAACGGCGATTGAGACGCCAGAACCGGAACCCGTCACCCAACCCACCGCCCCACTAGAAGCAGAAGCGGGTGTAGCCTTTGATGAAGAATTTTTGTGGTCAGCCAAAGTCTTAGCGGCTCAAGGGCGTACCCCTGACGATGTTTCCGCCGAGGAAATTAGCTGGCTCAAACAACTCCGCTCTGGACTCGGCAAAACTCGTCGCAGCTTAGTCAATCAACTCAAGGCGATTGTCGGTCAGGGTCCGTTGAACCAAGACGCCGTGATGGAAATCGAGGCGTTGCTGTTGCAAGCGGATGTGGGGATTGAGGCAACGGATTACATTATTGAAACCCTGCAAGCGAGAATGCGCCAGGAAGTCTTACCTCCTGAAGGCGCGATCGCGTATTTGAAACAAATTCTGCGGGATTTACTGGATAAACCCTGTCACGAGTCTTACGGTTCCACCTTTTTCCCGGAAAAAGATACCCTGAATATCTGGTTGATGACTGGGGTGAATGGCGCTGGGAAAACCACTACCATTGGCAAACTGTCTCACTTAGCCAATAAATCGGGTTACAAATGTTTAATTGGCGCTGCTGATACCTTCCGGGCGGCGGCGGTGGAACAGGTGAAGATTTGGGGAGAACGCAGTGGCACAGAGGTGATTGCTAATCCGGGCAAGAATACTGATCCAGCCGCCGTGGTATTCGATTCAATCACAGCCGCTCAAGCCCGAAATACGGAATTGCTTTTGATAGACACTGCAGGGCGTTTGCAAAACAAGAAAAATCTGATGGAGGAATTGGCGAAAATTCGCCGGATTATTGATAAAAAAGCACCGGAAGCGAAGGTGGAATCTTTGCTAGTATTGGATGCTACCCTTGGTCAAAATGGTTTGCGTCAAGCCGAGGTGTTCTCGGAAGCGGCAAAACTTAGTGGTGTTGTGTTGACTAAGTTGGATGGTACGGCTAAGGGGGGTGTGGCTTTGGCGATCGTGCAGCAACTGGGACTGCCGATTCGATTTATCGGTGCTGGGGAAGGGATTGAAGATTTGCGTCCCTTCTCAAGTTATGAGTTTGTTGAAGCGTTATTAAGTGGATGATAAGCATGTAAACGTTTTGTATTCGTTATTTAATAATGGATACGCCAAAGGACAAAGGACGAATGACATAAGACAAATGATAAAAATATGTAGCGATGTAACAATAGCCGAAAAAAATTAAGAAATATTGCCATAACTTGCTTCCATTGCTATGGTATGCATTGTCCATTTAGCGAATTATTGTGGGCAATTATGAATATCTTGCTCAATATTGGGGACTATGCATGTCATCGTTCAACGGGGAACGTGGGTAAAGTTGTAGCTTATGGGCATCAACTCATAGATAGTGTGTATCTACCCACTCTCAAAGTTGAAGTGCAGGTGGTGAATGAGACGGGAATGAAGAAACGAACATTCATCGAAGACGTGTTTCAGGAATGGATGCGGGTAGATCAAGGAGGTAACCTTGGGGAGCAGACTGAGACGGATTTAGCGATCGCGTAAGGTTGAGAGGGCGCATCACCCCGCGCTCTTATTTTTCTAGACCACTGGTCTAGTGATATCGATTGTAATTTTGCCACCAAAATCAGGGATAGGAGCAGCGGGTTTACTCAGCCGCACTTGTACTCGCTGTACTCTATCTAGCTGTAACAGAGCCTGTGCGATCGCGCTGGCTAATTTTTCCACTAAGGAAAACTTAGAGGTTGTGATCAGTTGCTTAACCGTTTCGATGGCTTGGCGGTAATCCAAAGTATCAGCAATGTCATCACTCTCACCGGCGGCGGCTAAATCCAGCCATAACGTGAGATCCACTTCAAACCATTGTCCGAGTACCCGCTCTTCTGGCAGATAACCCGTATAGCCGTAAGATCGAATTTTATTGACCTGTATACAATCCATTGATAATATCTGTCTATAGATAGAGTGAATTTTTGTAAAATTAACCTAATGAACTCATTTCCTCGTCCCCTGCATTTTGCCTATCTTAATCATTTTTGAGCGGGGCGAGAGGGGTTCACTTGTTCTCTACACCCAGTCACCCTACATCCTACACCCTGCCTAGACGGGGTTTCCTGGGCATGAGCCGATGCTTTTCTCCATCCCCTCATCCCCATCTCTCTATGCTTTCTATTGAAAATTTAAATGTTTAGAATTGTTCATATTCAGTTAATCTAGCTAAAGAAATGTTCTCAAGTGTTACAAAGCTTAAACTCTTCCCGGAAAATATGAGAAGATTTTCCAAATGCTTAACACTCTCTGAGTAAGCTGTCGTTCTCTCACTCCTCCGAGTCTAATGCAAATCACTAATCGCATACATTTTAGGAATCTACAGGGTGACATATTTGGAGGGCTCACCGCTGCGATTATCGCACTTCCCATGGCACTGGCTTTCGGGGTTGCCTCTGGCGCTGGCGCTGCAGCCGGTCTTTGGGGTGCTGTCTTAGTTGGCTTTTTTGCTGCCCTGTTTGGCGGTACACCCACTCTCATTTCCGAACCCACAGGTCCGATGACCGTGGTCATGACTGCCGTTATTGCCAAGCTCACAGTAACGGCGGATAGCCCAGAACAGGGTATGGCTATGGCATTTACCGTAGTCATGATGGCAGGGATAATCCAAATTATTCTCGGTGCATTGCGGTTGGGTCGATACGTTACCCTAATGCCCTACACCGTAGTGTCCGGATTTATGTCTGGGATTGGATTTATCCTAGTCATCCTGCAACTCGGACCCTTTTTGGGACAGGCAAGTCCTAAGGGTGGCATCCTGGGTACAGTTCAGAACATAGGTACGCTGTTACAGGGTATCAAGCCCGGTGAGACGGCTTTGGCAGTCTTGACGGTGGCTATTCTGGTCGTGATGCCAATTTTAGTGCAACAACTTGTACCGTCTAATATAAGGAAGTTTGTCCCGCCGGCGCAGTTAGTAGCGCTAATCGTCGGAACAGTAGTAGCCCTGTATGCGTTCCCCCTGATGGATGATATCCGACGCATTGGTGAGATACCTACAGGTTTGCCTACATTACAAGTGCCAACCTTTAGTGCGAATCAGTTCCAAACCATGCTCATTGATGCCTTGGTTTTGGGGATGCTTGGTTGTATTGATGCCCTACTCACCTCCGTTGTTGCCGATAGTTTAACTCGTACTCAGCATGACTCGAACAAAGAATTAATTGGTCAAGGTATAGGTAACTTGATGTCCGGGTTATTTGGCGGTATTGCAGGTGCTGGTGCAACCATGGGAACCGTGGTCAATATCCAAACCGGTGCTAGAACTGCCGTATCGGGTTTAACTCGTGCCTTAATTTTGCTCGTTGTCATTTTAGGAGCCGCCAATCTAACCGCTTGGATTCCCATGGCAGTTCTGGCAGGAATTGCCCTCAAGGTAGGTATAGATATTATTGACTGGGGCTTCCTGAAGCGAGCGCATCAGGTTTCGATTAAAGCCGCCATGATTATGTATGGCGTGATCATCCTTACCGTCTTTGTTGACTTAATTGTTGCCGTTGGCGTTGGTGTGTTTGTTGCCAATCTCTTAACCATTGAACGTCTCTCCAAAGTCCAAGCCAATGATGTTAAGACGATTACGGATGCTGATGATGCCATCCAGATGAGTGCTGAAGAGAAAGAACTGATCGATCAAACCGATGGTCGCATCCTATTGTTCCATCTGAGTGGACCGATGATTTTTGGGGTGTCCAAGGCAATCTCCCGCCAGCATAATGCAATGGCAGATCATGATGTCCTGATTGTTGACTTAAGTGATGTCCCTCATTTAGGTGTTACCTCTTCGCTGGCGATTGAAAACGCTATACAAGAAGCTATTGATAAAGGTCGTCAAGTCTTCATTGTTGGTGCTACGGGTCAGATCAAACGACGCCTGCAAAAACTGGGGATTCTGTCACTCTTACCGGCACATCATTTGCACATGGATAGGACCGAAGCGTTGCGCCAAGCCGTTGCTGCGGTCAAGGGATATGAAACCCCGGCAAATGGTACATCCTCAACTGCCTATCCCACTCAAGCCGATGATGTTGCCATCAGCAACTAAAAGATTCAAATAAGGCTAGTTATATATTATATAGGATATCGTTGATATATAACCCCCCTCCCTCCAATGGAGGGAATTTTTTTATGGGCGTGAATAGAAATTTGGAACACAAATGTAATATGTAAGCTAGACCATAAGAAAGAATTGGGATAATTATTATAAATATTGAATCGGTAAATTTCTTAATTTTGTCACAAAGACTTATAATTGTAGGAAGAGTTAAATGCGGTAAAATAAGGTTTGCTTTTTCTAATTGACTAAAAACAAACCTGTGTCCAGACCGATAAGGATAGGTCGGTGCCAAAAAGCCATCCAGACGATCTGATAATAGATTAGTCAAGTTAGGGTTGTGTGATAGGTATTCATTGTATCTCAGCACGCTCTAGTTATGAATTTGCTTAAATTCAGATGTTAATGGATTTAGTAAACCTCAAGGATAAGTCATTAATTAACCTCACGGAGTTGAAGATAAACAGTAGATGGAAACCATGAGTTTTTCAGACCTGATCCAACCGATTCCTATCGTAGCAACAGCACCAGAAAATGGTTCAATTGTACTCGCTGGCGTGTTGCTTAGTTTAGTCGTCATTTATCTTGCCAGTAAACTAGGTGGAGAGTTATCTAAAGCAGTTGATTTACCGCCGGTTTTAGGTGAATTAGTCGGCGGTGTTGTGGTGGGTGTTTCAGCGTTGCATCTGCTAATTTTTCCTGAAAGTGGCGCAGTTGCGGCTGATTCGCTACTAATGAAGTTGCTGCAATGGATTGGTAATTTAAGCCCAGAGGCTGTCATCAGTGTCTTTGAAACCCAAAGTGAAGTAGTCTCGGTTTTAGCCGAAATTGGGGTGATCATCCTCTTATTTGAAATTGGCTTAGAATCGGACTTACGGGAACTCAAAGAAGTGGGTTACCAAGCGGCAATTGTGGCGGTGGTGGGAGTCGTCGCCCCGTTTGCAGGGGGTACAGCAGGCTTGATGTTTTTCTTTCATGTTGCCGCGATTCCGGCGATTTTTGCGGGTGCTGCGTTAACGGCAACTAGTATTGGGATTACATCCAAAGTTCTCTCGGAATTAGGGCGTCTCAAATCAAAAGAAGGTCAAATTATTGTCGGGGCGGCTGTTATTGATGATGTTTTGGGTATCATCGTTTTAGCCGTGGTTGCTAGTCTCGCTAAAACTGGTGAGGTTGACGTTTTCAACGTTATCTATCTGATTATTAGTGCGACTGTTTTCCTCCTCGGTTCTATTTTCCTCGGTAAGTTTTTCAACCACTCCTTTGTCACGATTGCTGATAAGTTACAAACGCGAGGCAAATTGGTTATTCCCGCGTTTACCTTTGCCTTTTTAATGGCGTTTTTAGCGAATGTGATCCAATTAGAAGCGATTTTAGGGGCATTTGCGGCGGGATTAGTTCTGGATGAAACAGATAAGCGCAAAGAACTGGATAAGCAGGTTGTTCCCATTGCCGATATTTTGGTACCCATTTTCTTTGTGACTGTGGGGGCGAAAGCGGATTTAGGGGTTCTCAATCCTGCGGTTCCGGCAAATCGGGAAGGATTAGTGATTGCTGTCTTCTTAATTGCGGTGGCGATTATCGGGAAATTGATTACAGGTTGGACATTTATTGGACAACCTCAAATTAACCGTTTTGCGATTGGGGTTGGTATGATTCCTCGTGGTGAAGTGGGATTGGTTTTTGCTGGAATTGGTTCAGCCAGTGGGGTTCTGAGTAAGCCTTTAGAAGCGGCGATTATCATTATGGTGATTCTGACGACGTTCTTGGCGCCACCTTTTTTGCGAATAGCATTTAAAGGTTCACCGGAGTCTGCGGAAATCGAGGAGTCTAAAGAAGCTCTGGAACAGGCAGATTTGTTGGGATAGAGAACCGTAGGGGCTCTTCTGTGCCGTGCCCTTACCGTTCAAGCGATGGGTGAAGGCTCCCACGCTCTTTAGCTGGGAGATGAAACCGAGCGAACCGTCTAGGTAGCGAATAAATTCGCCAGTCAAATAATTCGGATAACGTTCTACTATTGTGGTAATGTAAATACAAGT